>JANLGB010000004.1:13993-23641 GCA_024653405.1 Candidatus Saccharicenans sp. | reverse complement strand
AGCCGATAACGGTGAGGAGCGGAATTATATTATACTGACCGCTGATTTAATGGGGTTTATTATATTAAGAATGATCCATCCGGAAAGTTGATTGAATATCCATCTTTTATCTATATAGGCCAAGGGCTGAAAGTGGAAACTGTCCCTCTGCCACACAGATTTCTCTCTGAATTCCCGATAAAGCCTTCCAGCTATAAGCAAAAAAATTAGGAAATATGTAGTGTGTCCCCCGTTTTTCAGCCGGAGGCACGGCGGAGCATGTCGGCATATTCCACCGGAAGGCCGCTCTGTTCGACTGCCCGGGCGGCGGCTTCTACCTCATAAGGTACGCGCACAATTTCATACTTTATGCCACCGTCCATAAAATCGAGGAGCGCATAGCCTGCTCGCAGATCTCCGTCCTTAGGCTCACCAACGCTGCCGCTGTTGACCAAAATATATATCCCCCCCGGCTTGAGCCTGGAAGTGGGCTGTCCGTCAGGTCCGGTTACTGTTTCCAATCCTTCTTCAATTATCATCTGTCGAACGTAAGGTAGATGGGTATGACCGCAGGTGATGATATCCACCTTTTCGCCTTCAAAAAATCTTACCACCGAACCGACCGGCCGGTCTTCAAACAGATACTCGTTGATTTTGCGCGGACTGCCGTGCACCATCAATATTTTTTTGCCATTTATAGTCAGGCTGAGGCGCTCGGGAAGGTTTCGCAAACAGGCTTTATTCTCGGGTGTAACTTTTTCCTTGGTCCAGGCAATCGAGCGCTTGCCCAAGGCCTTAGACAGCTCATCGCGGTAAGCGCAGCCACAGTCATCCGAGTCGTTGCCGATTCCCTGGTCATAGTTGCCCATGATAGTTGGAATTTGATGCTGGCGAATGAGGCTGATGACTTCATTGGGGTGCGCCCCATAACCTACCAAGTCACCTCCGCAGAAAACCATATCTACCCCGCGTTCCCGGATATCATCCAGAACCGCCTGCAAGGCAAACAGGTTGCCATGAATATCCGAAAATATGGCTATTTTCATCGTTTCCCTCCATCTCAACTCAGATTATTATGACAGTCATAAAGCCTAAACCCATAAACCCAAGGAACAGTCTGGGCTAAAAGAATTCTTGCTGCTTCTGGTAAACTCCAATCTCCTCAGATGCCCATAACGAAGCGATCGATTAAAATTTTGGCCGCTTGACAGCAAAAATCAGATTGGCTGTCCATCAATTACTATTTTACCCCGGATAAGCACTTCCTCGGTATTCTTAACAAAGAATTAACTTCAGGACTGATCAGCACCGATCTATGGAAGTTTTTGTTCTTCATTCTCGACCAGCGGGTCACCTGTTTCTTGTGGCTCTCGCTTTTCATCCTTCTTTATTTCGACAATATACTTTTTGGAGGGTTCCAGAAGCTGCTGAACTTCCAGGCAGGCATTACTCAGGGCGCTAGAGCTCGGTTTTTTCCGGCGATAGTATATCCACCCCCGGCTTTCCATGAATAGGAAGAGGCGGTCAAGGCCAAATAACAATCCCACGCCAATCATCACCCAAAGAAACGTCTTGAGCATCGTCCTATTCCTTTTTTGTCATAATACACTTTAATCTTAGATATTGCACCCCGGTTTTTTAGGCAGGCAAAAAAATTGATATGAGCCAGACCACCTAAAAGAGGAATAGTCCTGGTATTTCATAATTGTCAGAAAATCAAATAAATAATAGCCGCAGGCGCCCAATCAGTCAATTCTTTCCCCAGGGTCGGAGCTTGACAAGTTTAGTTTCGAGTCAATAAATTTATATTAAGGAGCCGAAAGCGATGAGGAGGGTTAGGTTTTATTCGAATGTACATTTGTTGTTGGCCTTTTGCCTTACCCTTATCCTGACCGCTGGACCAGCCTGCCGGAACCCATTCTCTCCGCTTGAGGACATTGACCTTATTCCCGAGGTGCTGGTGGTCAATAGCGCGAAAATAACTATGGAGGTGTATTAATACTTAGATTTAATGCCGGGCGCACACCCTGAAGGGTCGCCGCTTCACTTAGTTGTTTTTTTAAAGGCTGAGGGGTCGGATCAATTTCCTGATTATATTGGAGCCGATAGAGTCTGGGTGACCAACGGAACCGAGACCTGGACCACCCAGCTTACCAATGAAGAACGTCCCTATAGCCAGGCCTAACCCAACAAGATTGCTCTTTCTGCCAGCGGCGGCCCGAAATGGGAAGTGAGCACCAAGGCTGACGTCGTCGTCAGGGTCATCGTCTCGGGCAAAGGAGAAAGGTACCTAAGATCCCTGAACAATATCGTGGGGGCGGTCTGGTAAATTTTCTGATTGTATAAACAGATTAGAACTTTGTGTCGTAGCCTCAATGGGAAGCTTGAAGCTTCCCGGGCAGTTAAAAGCCTGCGATTACCAGGGAAAACTCTATTTCGCCATTCAAGAAGAATATCCGAAGCTCATTCGCTGTGCGGTAAGTGAGAAATAATCCATTCTTGGTTTACCAATATGAACTCCAAATTTATTAATGTTCATAATGTTAATGTTCATAATTTGGGTAAGGTGAAGAGCAATTCGAGATTTTTCTTGTTGAGTTGACCCCTGAAATCAATCGAGTCCTGGTCTTAAAACCAGAAGGGGGCCTGAAGAACGGAAACTAAATTGGCCGCATTTTGGTCAAGATAACTATGATTGAGGAGAAACAAGGAAGATTTATTTTGACCTAATGGCCAAGGATTAAGAAAAAATCGGATAAATGTAGGGCGCCCCGATTTTCATAGGGCGTCCGTATTTAATGAGGCCGAGAAAAAAATTGAAAAAATGTAGGGTATTGCGAATTAATAACGATAAGAAAGCAAATAGGAAAAATCTAGGGCGTCTCGATTTTCAAAAAAATGTAATGGGGTGTCCCAAATTAATGGTAATGACTTAATGACAACAAGAAAAAAATAGGAAAAATCTAGGGTGTCCCGAGTTTTTCAAGAAAATAGGAAAAATCTAAGTTGTCCCGATTTTTTGGATGAGGACCGGGCCGAGGAGGCCGGAAGGAAGTAGCGGGTCACCTTGTTGGTAAAAGCGATGAGTGGTGAAAGTGTAGCGCTTGGTCGGGCGGGGCTGGCCCTTTAAAAGCCAATCGGGCCATTTTCCGCCAGCTACTCCATCCCAGGGCTCATTTTCATCCCCGATAAGCCGGTTAACCCACAAGTTCGCCACCTCAATTTCTAAATGATTTCTTTTTTTTCTTAGCACGCCTTTCAGGGAAACCCGATTAGGTGCAGTCCAGACAACGCCCAGCTCTTTCCCGTTTAGCCTCACCCTTGCCAAGCAATGAACTTCACCTAAATCAAGGTAAATACGGTCAGCGCGGGAAATTTTCAAGCCAGCGGGCAAATCAAAGTTTACGCTGTAAACCGCGGTGCCCGAATAATACCTGATGCCCTCGGCCGGGTGCTTCGTCCAGTCGAGTAACCTTTCAAAAACCACTTCTCCCGGCCCGCCCCAGTTCGGGTCAAACGACACCTTCCATGGTCCAGCAATTTCCATCAAATTCTGCGGCTCGGGGAAGTTCCTGGAAATAGAGCTCGTTACCTGCTCCAGCCAATTCCGGCTATTGTTTTCTTTATCTGGCCAACTTCGGCTATTATTTCTTTTAGCCTGCCAACCTTGGTCATAATTTTCCTCATCTGGCCAACTTTTTTTATTAATTTTATCTTTCCTGCCGCTATTCTCAATCTCTTCCCTTTCCTTTCCCTCTCTCGATTTTTCCAGCCTCTCTGCTTTCTTTTTACTCTCGTTCTCATTCATAAAAACTAAATTAGATGCTTTTAATTTCTCTTTTTGCGCTTTATTGACTGCTTTTTCCTGCACCATTCTTTCACTTTCAAATTCGTTATTTTTTAATTCTTTTACTTCAGATAACTCACCTTCATTTCCTTGTTTAGTTTGATAACTTAACCTCATTTCATCTTCAAACTTTGATTCATTTTGGGGTCTTCTTCGGCGGTCGCCTTTTTCAAAATTTCTCTTAAAAACTATAAAAATGCTTTGGTGAGGCTCAAGCCTGATACCAAGCTCCACTCCTCCACTCGCCTCTCTTATACCGTTAGGCTCCCTAATTTCTCCCGTAACCGGGTCCCAGAGTTCAGCGCGCACAGACCCATCTCTGAAGCGACACACATCTTCTACATGTTCGCCCGTTCGGTTGGAAATGAAATAGATTTCACGTCCGTCTTCAGGGAGCGAACGGTGGGTGTAGCGAATTTTCCCGCTGCTACAGATAAAACCTGGCTCAACGCCCATTTCCTTGAGCACCGCGGCGGTATCTTCATAATCAGGATAAAGACGGGCCTCAAGCGGGTTGGAATTGCTTCTTACTGACTCAGGCGTTAACTTGCCGCCCCAGAATATCTTTCCTTTTCCATAATGGCGCACGGCGAAATCTTTCGGGCAGTCGAGGTTTCCCCAAACCTTTTCTGCCATCTGTTGCACCAGACGGTCGCACTCAGGATAATTTTCAAGCGATGGCGACCTTCGAGGCGGGCGGCCAATTACAACTGCACCTTCCCTCACCAGCTCTTCAACCTTGGTCAAAAGCTCGGGTGTCATCGTTTCAAGCGCCGGAAGAATCATCAGCCTGTATGAAGCTCCACCCGAAAAAACAATTTTCCCGCCCTCCACCTTAGCCAGCTTCATCAACGCCGCTGGAGAGCAGCCATCAAAAGAATACCCGCGCTTGTCAGGAAGAAAATCGGTTCCTTCGGTAGCTCCAGGCGCTGGCCTAAAAACCTGCGGCGCCCCTTCTGGCGTCAGGTACAGGATATCAGCCACGGGCTTTCCCTGGCTCAGCACAAACTGGCATTTAGCGATGTAATCATGGTAGGGTCTAACCATCGACCACCAGGTCTGATTGCGGTCCCAGTGCACGCCGTATGGCCCCATGGTCATCCCGGGTTTCAGCCGCTCATCGAGTGGGTTATGAACAAAAGTATGGAAAATAAGCCGATTCAATCCCTGGCAGAAAGCCCAGTCAGTCTGGTCTTTCATGTTTCTCGGGTATTTTTTCCAGGCTTCCTGGGGCATAGCGGTAAAAGACTCGGCAGCGATGATGGGGCGCCCCATCACGTGCCCGATGGAAGTAGCTTCAATCACGCTGAAAGCTGAATTAAAACCATAGCCGTCGCTCCAGAACTCGCCCATCGGCACCTCAGCCACCGCCCCGAGGTCAAAATCAGCCGCCGGGTTCATGTCATAGGGTTCAATCGACAGCGTAAAGCCATACCGGCGGCCGAGTTCCTTAAATTTCTCAGCATGGTTTTCTACAATCAACTCGCTTGAGGTCCGCCTGAGGTCCCAGAGGAAACGCTCGCTTTCTTCCCGGCTGCCAACAATCAGCCCGGCATAAACGGGAAAATAGGGCAATGGGTCATAACCGCGGCGGCGCTTAAATTCCCGTCTAAAATTCTGGGTCCAGTTCTGAGCGCCCATCTCCCAGCTGTCGATGTGAATCATTTTCCAACCACCACCGGTTGGCGACTGGCGCGGCCGGGCGCAGTGAATCAGCTTCCCGGCATAAGCTTCAAAATGAGCCTCAAAAGCTTCCCGGCTGAATTTATCGCATTCAAACCCGAGTCCAGGAACAGGAGCCGGCCTGGTCACCGCGCCGTTATTCCTGGCCACAAACCGCATAACTGTCCAGTTGCCCGACGGAGCTTCCCAATCAAGCATGCCATCGGGCTGGAGGTAGTCAGTTAGGTTTATGATTTGACCTGGAGAAATGGCTTCTTTCGCCCTGGTGTTTTTCCTGCTTTCTGAGCCTTTATCGCCTTCATCTTCAGCCGGCGGTGGAAGGTACGGCCAGAGGCCGGGCTGGGAGGTAAAAGGTGCCCGGTAATACAGAGCTTTTTCATCGATGAGAGAAATCTTGCTCTCTTCTTCTGGCATCGGAAAAGCCAGCACAGCCACATCCTGAAACCAGGCATCACGAATTTTTTTAAGTTCCGGAGTCAGGCTTTCTTCACCGAAAAACGGCTTCTTTGGCTCGGGAACTGGAAGCTTCAACTTCACCCGCCCGGGCCCCTTAATTCTGGTTTCTGAAGCCACTAAGTGCTGCATAGATTGCTCGGGCGTAACCCATGGCCCACCGCTTCCTGCCCAACCCGGACCGGAGCCCACGATTAGCCTTATGCCCAATCTTTCCGCTTCCCGCACCGCATGGGTGAAAAGGTCCTGCCACTCATTGCTTAGAAAATCAACCCGCCCGCGAGGCACGCCGACGTTTACTTCCAGAAAAAGAGCCCAACTCAGTCCGGCTTTTTTCATCGCTTCCAGGTCAGCGGTCATGGCCTCCCGGCTTAAATTTCCATCCATGAAATACCAGTAAGCTCCGGGACGATATTCATCCGCCGGCTTCCGGAATCCCTCCTCCAAGGAACCTTTTTTTGCCCACTGACAGCCGGCCGCCAGGAGGAAACAGGCAAACCAAGCCGCGATTTTGAAAATAATTCTGTTGTTGAAAGCTTCTCTTATTTTCATTTTTATTTTTCTTTCCTTCTTTTGTTCTCCGCTACCGACCTAGCTCCTTCCCCTTACAATTACCGCCCCCCATTACTGTGAACGACAGTTTTTCTGTTTTTCCACCCTTATTATTCACTACTTAATAGGGGTCCCGGCTATCCGACCTGGCCAGAATAAAACGCCGTCATAGAAGCTGTCAAGCACAAGGCAGTTGGAAAAATTTTTATTCGCCCCGAGGTTAATAGATAGCCCTGCACTCAAGGCCGAGACTGACATCAAACAGATATGAAAAAAAATTCCTGGCAGGAACGGCGAGGAGCTTTAATGCGTTCTTCTCTTAAATAGCAATCTTTATCACCACCTTTCTTGTATCTTATCCAGATGGCCTTGGTAGCTCTTGTCGAGCAATGTTTATCGGAATTAAAATAAAAGAGTAAAAATGAACTTTTTGGGGAGGTTGGCCATGAGTAGACCCGCCAAAATCTTTTTCTCGCTCCTTTCTCTTGGCTTGTTCTTGATTAATAGCCAAATGTTATCCGGCTGGGAAGTATCCAGGGAAACTGTGGCCTCGGAAGTTGAAAAGCATTTCCTTAATCCCAAACCGAATTTCGCTTTCACTGAAGAAGTTGCTGGCCAGGATGACCTGACCAGGCAGGTTAATTATTTCTTTAAGGAAAACTTTCTTTACATCGATTACTTAAGCCGGGAATCTAAGGAATATAAAGAACCTCTGATCGATTCCGTCTGTGCCTTTCTTGCCGACAGGGGCTGGAAAATTTCAAATTTTTCTCCAAAGCCCAGAACGCCTCTGCCAGTTGATGATTTAAAGATCGTCGCGGTCAGGCATATTTTCCCGCTCCGGACCAACGCGGAAGGGAAAATTGCCACTCTTATATGTGCCTCAGCCCTGGGTTTTAAGGATTTTCCCGGGCGCCAGATTGAGGTTGAAGCTTTCACTTTCGACGCCATTTTCAACGAAATAAAAAAAGAGGAATCTTACATCTTAACCAGGGTGAGAGAGCTGGGCGAACTGGCCAGGAAAATGAAATTGTCAGATAACAACGACGACTTGATCAAGAGAGCCCAGGGCCTGTTCTGGATTCTTTTTTATTCGGATCCCGAATTTGAAAAGTTGCTGCTTAAGGCTTATGAAGTTAAAGCCAGATTTCTTCCTTTTGAGGTTGTCGGGAAAAAGCAATCCTGAATCTGGATATTGATAACTGGCCAGAGCGAGTCAGGGCGCTAGGAAAAATCGGCTGCCCGGGAGGCGATTTACGCATAAATAATAAACTTAAAGGCGTCAGTTCAGTGAGGCTGAATTGACTTGGTCTGGGGCCTTTGGTATAAGGTGCCCGTTGAGCGCTGTTCACAGAAAGTCTATCGAGCTTAGCCGGCTTGGCCAGCCCGACCAATCGTTGCCCTCAACCAAATTGGTGCTTCTGGTTTTTGCTTAAAATTCCGGCTGACCGGTATATAAAGTGAATAACCAAACGGTAAAAGAACCTTCCAGGCTGCTGCGGAAGCTAAACCTGCTCGATACCACTTTTCTGGTAATAGGGGCTGTCGTCGGTTCCGGGATATTCCTGACGACCGGATTTATCGCTGACTACCTCCCCTCGCCTCTCCTGATCCTGGCCGTCTGGCTTCTGGGAGGTTTCTTTGCGGTTAGTGGAGCCCTGTCCTTCGCTGAACTGGGAGCCATGTACCCGCAGGCCGGCGGACAATATCTTTACTTGCGCCAAGCCTATGGCTCCTGGGCCGGGTTCCTCTACGGTTGGGGCTTCTTCTGGGTCATTGAGTGCGGCGGCATCGCCGCCCTGGCGGTGGGCTTCGCCGAGTATTTCGGCTACTTTTTCCCCTCACTTTCCACCGGGACCTTTCTTTTGA
The DNA here is from genome assembly GCA_024653405.1 of Candidatus Saccharicenans sp. GTDB lineage: Bacteria > Acidobacteriota > Aminicenantia > Aminicenantales > Saccharicenantaceae > Saccharicenans. Next base: position 15,258 of record JANLGB010000004.1, on the reverse strand, counting down.
AATGGAATATTTTGGGCTTTGAATATTCCTTATCAGCTGGGCAGCTTATTGCCGTGGCTTCCATTTTGTTACTCACGGCCGTCAATTATCTCGGCATAAGGAGTGGAATCGTCGTCCAGAACATCTTCACCTTCCTGCGCCTGGCAGCCGTGGCCGCCCTGATTGTCCTCGGTCTGACCATCGGCTCAAAGGCGGGCCTAACTTCACCGGGCGAGCTTTTTTCCGGAGACCAGACCTTCAACTTTAAGTTCTTTGGACTGGCCTTCATCGCCGTTCTGTGGACTTACGACGGCTGGTACGGCGTCAACTGCGCGGCCGGAGAGATAAAAAACCCGGGCCGGAACATTCCCCTGGGACTCATCCTGGGCACCCTCAGCGTCACCCTCATCTATTTCCTGGTAAATATCGTTTACATAACCGCCCTGCCGGTGGAGGCAATGAAAGGCGTAGCCCGCATCGGGGAGGTGGCTTCGACCCAGCTTTTCGGCCCAACGGCCACCTTTTTCGTCTCGGCCACAATCATGATTTCAATTTTTGGCTGTCTGAGCGCAACAGTTATCTACGGGCCGAGGGTTTACTATGCCATGGCTGAGGACCACTGCTTTTTCAGGAGCATGAAATTCGTCCATCCGAGGTTCCGGGTGCCGACCAGGGCCATTGTCTGGCAGGGTATCTGGTCGTCGCTGCTCTGTCTTTCTGGAACTTACCAGGACCTCTATGAATATGTCGTCTTCACCCTGGTGATATTCTGGGCAGCCACCGGCCTGGCCGTCATAATCCTGCGCCACAAGCAGCCTGCGGTTCCCAGGCCGTATAAAGCCTGGGGATATCCCGTCCTCCAGCTGCTATTCGTGTTGATCAACCTGGGGGTCTTTATAAATACCATCTGGGCCCAGCCCTTCCGCTCGCTCATCGGGCTGGCTATCCTCCTGGCCGGAATCCCGGCTTTTCTCTACTGGAAGTGGAAAGAGAAAGAAAATCCCAAGCCTGCTAATCCTGAGCTCTGACAGCTCTGCAAACGCAATTTTGTAATCCAATTTATGAAGAGAATGGCTGAGGTTAATTGACCAAATCAACGTCCGTTGAAACATTCTTTTATCAGACTTTTATCAGAAAGGATAACCTATGTTGCACCAGGATTTATGAGACACGGGAACCAGGTCTTATTGACATCACGGATGAAACTTAAAGGTTCCTGCCTCATTCTGAATAGACAGTTAAATTAAAATTGAGGTGATACCCCTCGGAGACCTATGACAAATTAA
>JANLGB010000004.1:9609-13983 GCA_024653405.1 Candidatus Saccharicenans sp. | reverse complement strand
TAAAAACTTATTCATATTTTCATTATACAAAAAATTGGGTAACTTATAAAAAAATTTATAAAATGCATATTGACAAATTAAAATAAATTATGGGTTAGCTGCTGTTTTACCCGATTCCTTTTTTTTAATTACCCCGCTTTAACTAATCTAAGCCAAATATGGCCATCCAGCAGTTACCGCAACAAATCTTCAGGAATAGAGCCTCACTTCTTGAATTGCGACGGGCGACTCCATTTGAGTTGAGAAAACAACAGACGGCATACCCAGATTGAGGTTTCCTTTAAGCTGGATTTTTCGACGGTTTTTGGTTATCTTGGAGAGCGGTGCTTTACAATAATTACAATAACAGAGATAACTCCGTTAACCTTGATTTTATCCTGGAGGGGGCGAAATGGCAGGTCTCGTGAAAAAGCTTTACCTGTTTTTATCACTGGCCTCAGTCATGGGCCTGATTCTGTTTTCAATTTTCCTGACACCGCCGGCGGCGATTTGTTCCACGAACTTTCCGCAGCAGGTTCCTTCTCCCGCTACGCTCGAAAACCCGGTCAGGGTTGGCCTGTTTGGTATCGGCCTCAACACTTACTGGGGTCAGTTTGCTGGCCTGAGAGAACGCCTGGAAGGCTACCTTAAAAATATCGAAAAAAAGCTCGGTTCAACCGGCAACTGCCAGGTCGTCTCAGCCGGATTGGTAGACACTCCAGAAAAAGCCCGGCAAGCAGCAGTGCTTTTTAAATCCAGTAACGTCAGGATAATCTTTCTCTACGTTTCGACCTATGCTCTATCTTCAACCGCCCTGCCTGTCGTTCAGGAAGCCAAGGTGCCAGTGGTTGTCCTCAACCTGCAGCCAGCTGCTGCCATAGACTATCAATGGTTTAACTCACTCGGCGACCGCGGGAAGATGACCGGCGAATGGTTAGCCTTCTGCCAGGCCTGTTCTGTGCCGGAAATTGCCAACGTCTTCAATCGCTCTGGAGTTGATTTTCACCTGATTACCGGGACGCTCGACGACCCGGAAGCCTGGCAAGAAATAAGCGAATGGGTGGAAGCCGCTCAGGTGGCTGATACCCTGCGCCGGACTAACCTCGGAATTCTCGGGCACTACTACAACGGCATGCTCGACGTTTACTCTGACCCGACTCAATTAGCCGCCAGCCTCGGCCTGCACATTGAATTCCTGGAAATATCCGAGCTCAAGGAATTGCGAAAAAAAGTCAGCGCTAAAGAAGTTGAAGCTAAAATCCAGGAAATGCAGCGCGTTTTTGACATCCTGCCTGAATGTTCCCGGGCCGAGATTGAAAGAGCCGCCCGCACTGCCTGCGCTCTTGACCGTTTGGTAGCCTCCAGAAACCTCGGCTGTGTCGCTTATTACTACGAAGGCACGCCCGGAAGCGAAGAGGAAGACGTCGTAACTTCGATGATTGCCGGAAACTCGCTCCTGACCGCCCGCCACGTGCCGATGGCTGGAGAATGCGAGGTCAAGAATGCCGTAGCGATGAAAATCATGGATGCCTTCGGCGCTGGTGGCTCGTTTACCGAATTCTATGCCATGGACTTTAACGAAGGGGTGGTGCTTATGGGCCACGATGGCCCAGGACACGTGGGCATCGCCGAGGGCAAACCATTGCTAAAGCCACTCGGGGTTTTCCACGGCAAGCCGGGCAAAGGATTGTCGATTGAAATGAAAGTCAAGAACGGACCGGTTACTCTGCTCTCTGTGGTCCAGACCAAAAACGGCCAGCTCCAGCTCCTGGTAGCCGAAGGAGAATCGGTCCCCGGGCCAATTCTTGAAATCGGCAACACCAACAGCCGCTACAAATTCCCCCTCGGTGTCAAAGGATTTGTGGAGGCCTGGAGCAAGGAAGGTCCAGCCCATCATTGTGCCGTGGGTGTCGGGCACATTGCTTCAAAAATTCAGAAACTGGCGGCCATCCTGGGCTTGAAATTCGTCCAGGTCTGAGAGATAGGTGCGCCGGGGCAAAGGATTTTAGTTAATTATACCCAAAATATCCATAATTCTGGGACTTAACCTGTTTAAAATTTATAACCCTGGCCTGATCCAAAATTCGCTTAAGGAAGTGTTCTGTCTGATCGTTTTACAAATTGATAATAAAGAATTTATTACGTTTGAAACCTGACAAAATTTTTCTTGACACCATTGGAAGAAATCATAATCATATAAAGTAAGGAGGGCCAATATGAATAATAGGGTTAAAGGGAGTATTTTTTTCTTTTTACTGGCCGGGCTGGCTGTATCAGCCATGGTCTTTCACCTGCCGGCAACCGGTCAGGAGCGCTTGATAGCCAAGAAAACCAACCTCCGCACCAATGCCTTGCTATTCCTTCCCAAGACAACATTGCTGGCCGCGGGCGACAGCCTGACCCAAGGCACCAGGGACGCCACCAACAATCGGTATCATCTGCAAAATGCCTACCTGCAAAGGGTAGCCAGCAAATTGAGCCTGGTCCTGCCGCTGAAATTCAACCAGGCCTGGCTTGATGTCAACGGCACCCGGCTCAACCCCCTGACCGTTCCCAGCAACCTTGGCCTGGACGGAGAGGACATCTTTTCGGTAGAAGGCTATGAATATTACAAGCGGGCTGGAAGTAGCTCCAATTATATTTCATCGGATTACCTGTGCGACCGGCTGCAGCCTTACCTCTTCACCGATCTGCACGACAAAGTCCTCTATCCGATCAACCTGCTGGCCGGAAAACCGGTTAGCCAGATCGATGCCCTGATCTGGCACCTGAATAACCGCAGCGGTCCTGCTATCGTCATCTTCTGGGTCGGTAACAACGATGCCGCTCTGTCAACCCTCGGTCTCGGGGGGAAGAACCCCCAGTACCTACCGATTCCTTTTGACCAGGTGAAAGACAGGCTAAAACCGGCCGTCAGCTACCTCTTGAATTTTGGCCGCAACCTGGGGCTGATTGCTTTCGAGCCTTTCACCCCTGAGACAATTGAGCGCAACCTAACTGAAGTCAGCGATTTCAACAACCAACTCAACCGGCTGGTGACCAGAATCAACCTGAATCGCTCCGGGGTCAAATATTTCTTCCTGACCTACCCCTACTATCAGCAAGTTGGTTACCTGATGGGGAAAGATGACCTGGAATTCTACCTGACCGGCAAACGTGGCTATGCGGTTCCGGAAACCTTTGACGGCCGGATTTCGCTGCTGACTTTTTTCTGCTTGTATGAGCTGGCCCGGGAAGGCTTGTTCGAACGGATCAACAGCGTTCTGCAAAACAGCAGCCTGGTTATGACCGCGGACGAAGCCATGATCATCCAGGACCGCATTGACGCCTTCAACATCGCTGTAAAATCTCTCAACGGCCGTCCCAATGTCCGCCTTATCGACACCGGGGCCCGGTTAAATGAGCTTTTTGACTCCGGTCTTCAGGTTAACAGCTATACTCTCAAGAGAAACTGGGGCCGGGGCAGTTCTTTTTCACTGGATGGCGTTCATCCCGGTCATACCGTCCACACTCATATTGCCAATATCATCCTCGGAGAAATTAACAGCGCCCTGGGGCTCAACGCCCCGCTCTGGGACCTGGCTTCGGTTTTGCCTTCCGACCCCTATTTTGATTTTGATGGCGACGGCTGGGTGGCCGGGCCCGACCTGCCAGCATCGGGCCGGACCAAAATCCTGTATCTATTTAAAGACTACCAGGAAGGCGTTTCGGGACCAGCTGTAATTGATAACATGAACCCGGAGGATGTCTGGTCCTTGATCTCCGATGCCCTGCTGGAAGAAATTCTGGGCATCCCACTCATCCGGGTTGAAGCCGAAAGAATCGGCATAGTTCAGCTTAAAAAATAGGAGCCGCTCCAAGATAGCAGGTCCCCAGGCCAGGAAAGACTGCCGACAAAATGTATCTGGATATTGGCGGATAAGGGTGCAGAATTACATTTCAAAAAGCAAGAGCTAACCTATAGGCCGTTATATTATAAGGTTTGAATTGTTAGAGTAGCGAATTGGCCCCTCCACTGCTCTGAAATCGCTCTTGGCGGCCGGCCTTGGAATGATTCTGGAAAATAAATAAAATAATGGCTGCATTATCGCCACCATTCTTTCAGGAAGGAGAGGCCAATGGAAGGAAATCAAGCTTTCCTCAGGGGGCAGCGACCCGAGATAAAAAAGAAAACGACTGGCAACTGGTTAGCCTGGCTCAACTTGGTTGGCTTTTTGTTTATGGTGACCATCAATTACCTGGCCAACGCCCTGCCCATCAATAATCTGGACACCCGCCAGCTTTCAGATAAATACCCTAACCTGTTCGTCCCGGCTGGCTTCACCTTTTCCATCTGGGGCCTCATCTATCTGTTGCTGGCTGTTTTCATCTTCTTTTCTCTAAAACAGGCCATAA
>JANLGB010000004.1:0-9599 GCA_024653405.1 Candidatus Saccharicenans sp. | reverse complement strand
CCGGGCGGGAGGTCTTCCCGGCTTTCAAGCGGCTGGGGGGCCTGTTTTTCCTGACCTGCCTGGCCAATGCCGGTTGGATTTTTGCCTGGCATTATGAGCAATTGATTCTGTCACTCCTGGTGATGATAGGGTTGCTCGTCCTGCTGGTAATAATCTACCTGAGGCTTGGAGGCCGGTCTTTTGAAGAAAAACAGCACGACCGGTTCCCGGCCCTATTGCCCTTCAGCTTCTACCTGGCCTGGATTTCCGTGGCCACCGTGGCTAATACCACCGCTGTCCTGGTTGGCTATGGCTGGGGCGGATTTGGACTCAGCCCGCAGTTCTGGACGGTAAGCGTCCTGGCCCTGATCTTAATTTTGACCCTGATTTTCATCTTAAAGAAGAAGGACCTGCTTTATGGCTTAACGATTATTTGGGCACTGTTCGGCATTCTTTACAAAAGAATCCAGGACACCGCCGCCGCCGACCGGGCGGTGGAGATAGCCGTTATCGCTGGCCTGGCCTTAATTCTGCTGTCCCTGATCCTTCGAGTTATCGCTCATCCCCGAAAATCCAGTCTAACATAGCCAAATTTTGCCGAAGATTTATTTCGCTTGACTTCCCTGGACCGGTTGGAATATAGAAAAATCAGTAAGGAGGGAAGCGCCATGAAAAAGCTTGTTGTCCTGGTATTTATCTTTGTTTTTCTCCTGGTCTTCCCCGGGTTGGCCGATAAGACAGTTCGGGATTCAGAAGACGCCACCCATATCCTGGTGGGCGAGGTGACTGGCGTTGAAGGCTATTACGACTACAACGAGTATGGTGATTACCTCATCTTCAGCCGGGTTACGGTCAGGGTGGACAAAGAGCTTAAAGGCCGGGCCGAGAAGTTCATCTCTTTCTCAGTTGAAGGCGGTGAGGTCGGCGAACTGGGCCTTCGGGTCTCCAATACGCCGGTTTTCAAGAAGGGCCAGGTCCACAGACTGTACTTAAAAAAGCTGAATGCTATTTACAAACTTATAAAACAGGAAAAAATAAAGCCCGAAGCCAAACCTCAAACTGAATGCTGTGCTACCTTCGCTAAATGGCCGCAAAACACCGCTTCTTTCTACCTCAACCCGAATTGCAATGACATGACTCCAAACTGCACTTACTCGGAGATCGACCGTGGTTCAGGCGACTGGCAGCCTGTGTTCAAACTGGTAATTGCCGGCACCACCTCTATGACCAAAGTGAAGCAGGATTATCAGAACATAGTTTTTTTCAGAAAGGCCAAGGGTGGCAGTACCATCGCTGTCACCTATACCTGGTACAACCGGACCACAGGAATAATCATAGAATTTGACATGATGTTCTACGACGGCTGGAAATACTTCAGTTTTGATAGGAATTGTACCTCGGCCTGCAACGGCGGTTTCTACCTGAGCGTGATTGCTGCCCATGAATTCGGCCATGCCATAGGTCTTGACCACAACGACTGTACTGCCTCCATCATGTATCCTTATGCCGATTATTGCGAAACCGGGTTGGTCCAGAGCGTTGACAGAACCTGCGCCGCCACCATTTATTGATAGCCGCCAGACAGTTCAACCCCTGATGCTGACCAGAGCGTTATATCCGGCTTAATAAAGGAGCAGAAAATGTGGCGCTGAACTTAAGCCGAGAGAAAATTGTAGCTAAATAATAGATAGACAGAATAAGGATGCGAATATCAATAACTTGAGCTCATTTGGACTCTCTTCCTGCCGCCCGTCACTGAATCATCATAATTCGAGGACAACCTGCCAACTATGAAGGAAGTACTAAGCGCAAAATCTTGCCTTATTTACCATTTCTGCCACCATTTTTTATCAAGTTCTTTTTTCCAGTCAGTGCCAGGCCTTACTGGTTCAGTCAGGCAACACCATAACCACAAGCCTTTGGCTGGCCAGGATGGCCTTTATTAGGACCTATCTTCAGGCAGTTTTATGACTTTAGCTGAAAGCAATTGTTTTCTGCCACAGGGATTTTTATCCAAAGCAATTCTTATCGTTCCCTTTCTATATCAGTTAACCAGAAAATAGGATAAAATTTAGTGGCTGGAAGGCACAACAAAATGGGCCCGGACCGAACAAGAGAAGGGAAAAAGGAACCTGTAGCCCCGGACCGCAGCCAGCTACAGGCCGTGCGCCAGGATATTTCCAAGCTTCTGCCCGAAGCCATGCTCCGGGATTCATACCGCGTCCGGGAAAAACTGGTTCAAATTCTCAGTTTCAGCCTGCCCCGCCGCCAACCGGCTAAGGCCATAAGCCTCTTGCTGCGGCTGAAGCAGCAGTTAGAAGAATCGGCCGAAGAAAAAAAGGCCCGCTGCCGTAATAAACCCCGCCTGTCCTACCCCCACGAGCTGCCCATTACCAGGCACCGCCAGGAGATAGTCCGGGCCATAAAAGAAAACCGGGTAGTCATCGTCTGCGGCGAGACCGGCTGCGGCAAGAGCACCCAGTTGCCAAAAATGTGCCTGGAAGCCGGCCGCGGCCTGGCCGGAAAAATCGCCTGCACCCAGCCCCGCCGGATCGCGGCCATGACCATCGCCCAGCGCCTTTCGGAGGAGCTGGATCAGCCGCTGGGAAAAATCGTCGGTTACAAGATACGTTTCCAGGACCGCACTTCTCCCCGGGCTTACATAAAAATTTTGACCGACGGGATGCTGCTGGCCGAGACCCAGGGCGACCGCCTGCTAACCGAATACGATACCATCATCATCGACGAAGCCCATGAACGCAGTCTGAACATAGATTTTCTTATCGGGCTCTGCCGCCGGCTGCTGGAAAAGAGGCCCGAGCTTAAAATCCTGATAACCTCGGCCACCCTGGAAGTAGGAAAATTCGTAAAGGCCTTTGATAATCCCCCTCTGTTCAGGGTCAGCGGCCGACTGTACCCGGTGGAAGTCAATTACTTCGAGCCCGAGCCGGTCCGCCAGAAAAAAGAGGAGCCGGACTACATCGACCTGGCCGTCCAGGCCGTGGACTACCTCAAGAAAGAAAAACAGCCGGGTGACATCCTGGTCTTCATGCCGACCGAACAGGACATCCAGGAAACCTGCCGGCGCCTCCAGGGCAAGCACTACCCGGGTTCGGTCATCCTGCCGCTCTTTGCCCGGATGCCGGCCCACCAGCAAAAGCAAATTTACCACATCCAAGAGGGGAAAATAGTGGTGGCCACCAACGTGGCCGAGACTTCACTCACCATTCCCGGAATCCGCTACGTGGTCGATACCGGCCTGGCCCGCATTTCACAGTACCAAACTTCTTCCGGAATCCACAGCCTGCCGATTTTGCCGATTTCCCGGGCCAGCGCCGAACAGCGCAAGGGAAGATGCGGCCGGGTGAGTGCCGGCCTGTGCCTGAGACTCTATTCAGAAGAAGATTACCTCTCGCAGCCCGAGCACACCCCGCCGGAAATCCTGCGCAGCAACCTGGCCGAAGTCATCCTGCGGATGCTGGACCTGGAGCTGGGCGACCCGCTTCGGTTTCCTTTCCTGGACCCACCGGCAGCCCGGGCTGTAGGCGACGGTTACCGGACACTCCTGGAACTGGGAGCCATTGACAAAACCGAAACCGGGTATGAGCTGACCGACCTTGGCCGCAAGATGGCCCGGCTGCCCCTCGACCCGCGGCTATCCAGGTTGTTGCTGGAAGCCAGCCGGCGTGGCTGCCTGCAGGAAGCCACGGTCATTGCCGCGGCTCTCAGCATTCAGGACCCCAGGCTGCGGCCACTGGAGCGAGCCGCCGACGCCGACCGGGTCCAGTCGGTATTCCAGCACCAGGAATCCGATTTCCTGACTTTCTACAACCTCTGGCAGGCCCTGCAGACGGCCAGCCAGGGACAGGTTTCCAGCCCCAACCTAAAAAAGTTCGCCCGCGATTACTTTTTGTCCTACAACCGGCTGCGGGAATGGCTTTTTGTCCGGGAGCAGATCCTGGAAATCCTGGAAGAGCAAAAAATTGATATCAAGGGCCGGAAGGGCAGCCCGGCCGATTCCGACCTTTATACTTCCTTACATAAATCAATCCTCAGCGGATTTATTTCCCACCTGGCTGCCCACAAAGAAAAAAACATCTACGAAGCCCCCCGCAGTCAGGAAGCCAGGCTCTGGCCCGGCTCGGCCCTGTTCAAGAAGCCACCCTCCTGGGTGGTGGCCGCCGAGCTGGTCCGCACCAACCGTCTCTACCTCCGTACAGTGGCCCGGGTCAACCCGGCCTGGGCCGAGGAGCTGGCTCCGCACCTCTGTCGTTATGCCTACGAAGACCCTTATTGGGATAAAAACCGGGGCCAGGTCCGGGCCAAAGAAAGGGTAACCCTTTTCAACCTGACGATTATACCCGGTCGCGACGTTCCCTATGGCCGACAGAACCCAGAAGAGGCCCACGAGATTTTCGTGGCAGAAGGCCTGGTCAAGCACCAGGTCAATCACCAACTTCCCTTCCTGGAACACAACCAGCGCCTGGTGAGCCAGGTGCGGCGGCTGGAAGAAAAACTGCGCCAGCGCAACATCCTCATCCCTGAACATTACCTGTTTGATTTTTATTCCAGCCGCCTGCAGGGAGTGTACAGCCTGGAAGGATTAGAGCAGAGGATAAAAAATGCCGGGGGCGACGACTTCCTGCGCCTCAAAGAAGAAAACCTGTACCTGACCAGACCGGAGCCGGGGCTGGTGGAAAAGTATCCCGACAGCCTGAAAATTCTCGGCCATACCTACCAGCTAAAATATCGCTTCGCCCTGGGGGAAGAGGACGACGGGGTGACCATAGTGATTCCCCGCCGGTTGATCGAGCAGGTTCCGGAAGCGCTCCTGACCTGGCCGGTTCCCGGAAGGCTGCTGGAAAAAGTCGAAGCCTGCCTCAAAGCCCTGCCCAAGGAATACCGCAAGCTGCTGCAACCCCTGGCCGAAAAGGCGGAACAAATAGCTGCTGAGCTGAAGCCGGCCCCGGTGTCCTTCTTCACGGCCCTGACCACCCTGCTCAAGGACCGTTACAAGCTGGACATCCCCCGCCAGGTCTGGGAAAAATTGGAAATCCCGCGATACCTTAAGATGAGAATAGCCATCGTCAATGAGGCCGGCCAGGAAGTGCTCAGCGGTCGCGACCTCAATTTCCTTAAGAAAATGCTGAGTAGCCAGGCCCGTCAGCCGGTGCCCGAAGAAGCACCCGGCTGGCGGGAAGCCCGGGCCCGCTGGGAAAGACCGTCCCTGGACAGCTGGGTGGAAAGCCTGCCTGAAATCCCTGAAGAGGTGACCATAGACGATTTCCTGAAAGGTTACCCGGCCCTGGCGATGAGCGGTGACAAATATGAAGTCAAGCTTTTCCGGACGGCGGAAGAAGCCCGTCAGTCACACCTCCTGGCCATGGAGAATATTTTAAGCCGGCAGTTTCAGAAGGACCTGAATTTCATCCTGCGAAGCTATGCTTTCCCCGAAGACCTGCGGCCGGTGATGCTCTTCTTTGGAGGTGAGGCCGGGCTGAAGAACCGAGTCCTCCAGAAAATCAGAATGGAAGTATTCCGGAAGAATTTCAGGCGGCGGGAAGAGCTGCAGTCCTTCATCCGGGAGGCAGCCCTGAAACAGCTTTTTGAAACTTCTCACCGGATTTTTTCCGCGGTGCAAGAGGTGCTCCGGGAATACAGCAAAACCAGGAGCTTCATCCAGGAAATGGAGGAAGCCCGGAAGAAAATGGGCGTGAGTTCCTCTCTACCGGAAAGCCTGAAAGCAGAGCTGGAAAGCCTGGTGCCCGAGAACTTCCTGGTCATCTACCCGGCCGATTTCCTGGCCCGCCTGCCGCGGCTGGTGGAGGCTTTGGGACTAAGGGCTCAAAGGGCCAGGCTATCGGCGGAGAAAGACCGGGCCAAGGCGGTCCAGGTCGAACCTTTCTTGGCCGAATACGAGCGTCTCGGCCGTCTGGCCCGAAAAAAACCGAGCCCAGAAAAAGAGCGGCTGCTGTTTGAGCTGCGCTGGATGATTGAAGAGTTCAAGATTTCTCTTTTCGCCCCGGAAATAAAAACCGCTTTCCCGGTAAGCGCCAAGCGCCTGGCCACTAGGATCAGGGAATTCGAAGCCCGCCTGGAACAGGACTGATGGCCCCGGAGGCCAACTTGAAGGTGGATAAGCCAGGTGGATTGTTCTCTTGGTTAGCGACCTTTAGAAAGCCAGGCAAAAATTTTGGCCCAGGTCTTTAGCCCGCGAGCTCCAGGCAGGGTCCCGGTTCCTGCCGCAGATTTCAGGAAGCCTTCATCTCCTAAAACCCCAGGAAAATAAAATAAGTTGACCTCCGGCCGGAAAAAAATTAGAAATATAGTGGCTGGCCTGACCTGACTACCGTCCCGGTTCAGTCCGGACAGGCTGAAGGGCAGCAGCCGGCCGGTCAAGATTTGACCGGTTACCGGTTTCAGTTTTTAGACACGAGGCCACCGAGGAGGATTTCATGGCTGAAGAAAAGAATAGCCTGCAGCCGCCGCTGGCCATGGAAGAAACCGCGCCTCTTAAAGAAAATGCTCGGCCAGGAATTCTGCGTTTCGGATTGGTTGACTATGACTCAGGACAGAATAAATGCTTTTGCCGAATGCACCGAAGACCGCCAGTGGATCCATGTCGATACAGAAAGAGCTGCCCGGAGCCCGCTTAAAAGTACCATTGCCCATGGCTTTCTGCTCCTATCGCTGCTGCCATATTTTCTGGCCCAGTCGCCGCTGGCCAAAATTAAGGTGAAGATGGTCTTTAATTATGGCCTCGACCGCATCAGGTTCATCCAGCCGGTCAGGCCCGGGGACCGCCTTCGCAACCGGGCGGTTCTCAAGGAAATCAGGAGAAAAGGGTTCCGCCGCTGGCTGGTCAAGATAGAAAACACCCTGGAAATAGAAAATTGCCCAAAGCCAGCCCTGGTGGCCGAGCTGCTGGTCTTCATCTTTTTTTAATGTCAAGAGCCACAGCTTATCAGTAATACATAGATTACCAGTAATTTTCTTCGCCCGGTTTTTGTCCTGGACTCGCCCTTCACCGGACCCGGCGGTAATTGAAGAGATTTAATACCGAGCAGACAGAAAACACAGTTACCATAGACTTCTCCTCCCGCACTTCATGACCTGCAAATATAAATTTTTTAAGAAGGCCGGATAGGAGCAATCTTTCAAGCCATAATCAAACAGCCAGAACCAAGACAAGAAAGGTCTTGTCAGGAAATTGACCTGGCTTTATTCCCAAATCATTTTAATGTCCAGATTGGTCAGCGGCTGGCGGCCAGGGTTTTTAAGACCTCAATGGTGCGGTCTATTTCTTCCGGTGAATTGTAAATGTGGGTCGACTGGCGAACGCCATAGACCTCGCCCATCGAGCGGGGTCTGATTTTAGCTCGCTTCCAGAGCTCATCCTGGATGAAATTCCCGGTTAGGCCTTCGATATTATAAACAGTGATACCCGCGGCCTGCTGCGGATGAAGCGGGGTGAAGATTTTAATTCCGGGCACTTCCTGGAGCCTGATCCTCAGGTAATCGCCAAGCTGCTTGATGCGACTGTAAATTCGCTCTGGCCCCAGCTCAAAATGGAAGTCCAGCGCTTCATCCAGTCCCATCAACAGCGAAAGGTTGCCGGTGCCGCGCTGGCTCAGGCGGAAGCCATGGTCTTCCTGGTTATCCCACTGGGTACTGGCCAGCGTGGTCCAGACTTGCGGTGCCTTTTCTGTGCTCAAATAGAGAAAGCCATTTCCAGCCGGGGCACACAGCCACTTATGAAAACTGCCATAGTAAGCATCGCAGCCCAAATCTTTGACATCAACCTTAATGTGGCCCACGGTCTGAGCGCCATCGATCACGGTAAAAACACCGTGCTTCCTGGCCTCGGCGCAGATTTCCCGGACCGGCAGGATGGCCCCGCTTCCGGTTACAAGGTGCGGTATGGTTACCACCCTGGTTTTCGGGCCCCTGGCCCGGACAAAGATTTCTATAACTTCCTCGGGTGATTTGACGGGTTTGGACAGGGCAAGTTGACGGTAGATGACTCCACGGCGCTCAGCCGCCAGTTTCCAGCCTGACTCTCCACCGGGGTGCTCCTGGTCAGTGCCCAGGACTTCATCACCCGGTTGAAGGTCCAGACCGTTGGCGATGTAATTCATACCGGCTGTAGCATTTTCAGTGAGGGCAATTTCTTTAACCTGGCAATTGAGCAAGCGGGCAATTTTTTCCCTAATCTCGGTCCAGGGCTGATAACCGGAAATCCAGTCGGCACCATAATAATCCCATTCGGCAATTTTCTCAGCCGTCAGCCGCAGGTGATGGACGGTTCGCTCAAAAACCCGGCGCGGCATAGCCCCCAGGGTTCCGGTATTAAAAAAACTGAGCTGCGGGTCGAGCATAAATTCTGCCCTGACTCTATCCCAGAATTCTTTTTCCTGGCCAATCTCATTAACCATCTCATCCTCCCAGATTTACCTTGTCCGAAAAATTCCTGGAAAATCTGGCAGCCCGGGGCAGCTTCAGGCACATTTCCGCCAGGCCGCTTACTGATCAGGCCAACCCTTGTCCTGCCTGTCGGCCACCTGGATCTGTCGTCCCTTTCAAGTCCATAAGTTTAGCTGATTCTTTCCGATAGTCAAAGCCGCCGGCCGCCTGCCTGAGCTGGTCTTCCTTGATTCCGAATATGCCTCAACCAGGACTTAAAATGACGGGAGATAGGAAAAATCAACGGGGAGGCGGCGATTATATGAACAGCCATTCATATATTTCCTAAATGCTCTTTCTCCAGGCAAGTTCAGGCGCGTAGCTTTTCTTGTCCTCTGGTGACCGCGGCCAGCCAACATTAGTACCGCCAGGCTGCCAGGTCCCTGAGCGCGATTTAATTGCCCTGGAGCGAATATGATTTTTCAATCGCCTGGTAGACCAGGGTGCGGAACTTGTTCTGCAGGTCGCTACAGCTTGCGGGCACTGGCAGGAGCTGAATCATAAAGACCGCCACCAGTTTTTCGGCCGGGTCAACCCAGTAGCTGGTGAAATAGGCCCCACCCCAGCCAAAAGCGCCGACCGAACCCGGAAGTCCTGAGGCCCCCAGGCTTTTGGTCACCCAGAAGCCCAGGCCAAACCCCTGCGTCCCCCCTGAATAAACCTGTCCGACATGGTCAGCAGTCATCAGCTGGACTGACTTCGGGCTTAAAAGCCTGGCCCCGCCGAGCTCCCCGCCATTCTGGAGCATTAGGAGAAAGCGGGCATAGTCTTCAGCCGTGGCCAGGAGGCCAGCTCCACCCGAATAACATTTCCTGGGACCATAGACATAAGGGCTCTTGGCCGGGTCTTCAGTCATTTTAATCTGGCCGCTGTCATCGGCACCATAAGCCGGGGTCAGTCGCGACGCCTTGTTCTCGGGCAGAAAGAAATGGGTATCTTTCATTCCCAGCGGTCCAGCAATGCGCTTTTCCACAAACTCGGCCAAGGTCATACCGGAAACAACTTCCACTAAATAGCCAAGGATGTCGGTGTTGTAGCCATAGACAAAGCGTTCTCCCGGCTGGGCCTCAAACGGCAGCTTCGTCAGCTTTTTCACCAGTTCGCCAATGGTCATGTCCTTATCGGTCAGAAACCAGCCGTGAATTCCAGCCTTGAGG
>JANLGB010000049.1:11461-13022 GCA_024653405.1 Candidatus Saccharicenans sp. | reverse complement strand
GCGATGATCAAGTTAATCCTCCGCTGGAAAACCTTATTACATATATACAAAAAAATAATAAAAAATACAAGAAATTTTTACAAAAAATTAATATCCTGTCGGCAGGCCGACATATCTATAAGTAATTGATTATAAATAAAATAATTATTTCTTTGATTTTTAGTTATTTTCTTCTATCAAGCCTGGCTTCTGAATAAGAGTTAATTGGTTAGATTCAAGAAATTTATTGAAATCTTCCAGGTCCTTTTTGATGAACTCGTTAAGCCTGGCTATGCTCTCTGTTACCATTTCCTTTATTTCTCCGGCCTGTTGGATTTCGGTGGCCGTAGGTGCAGCGGGATAAGCGGCTATGCTCTGTATGAGAGAAATGAGCCTGGTGTTGATCGGTCCTCGCAGAAATTTCTGGTATGGCAACGACAGGCCAAGCAGGGTTCCTTCGGTTTGGAAGATATTGCCGGCATTGTTTAAGGCCGCCTCAAATTGCTTGAGTCTTTTTTCTGCTTCACTTTTCTTATTAGCGTCTTGAATAAGATTGATTGCGCTGCGGGTTTTCTCCAAAGCCCTGGTGATGTTCCTGAAGGCAGTCACTCCCCGGGCATAAGCATTATTAATCTTATTCAATTCAGCCACCAGCGGATATTGTTTTCTAAGACCATCAACCTCCAGCTCAAACCTGGGGTCTGGCCTGACCGTAATCTGCCCCCGGTATTCTTTTTCACCTATCTTGATGGAAAAGCTATAATTACCGGGAAGGACACTGACCATGACATTAAAAAGGCCCATTGAGACGGGCTTATTCCCAGACGCTGACCGGGGCATGAACTGCAGGTTCCAGCTGGAGCGATTTAGCCCGGCCTTCTTGAGCAAAGGCAGCTCTATCACCGGGTCCTGATTTTCATCATAAATTTTAATCCTCAAATCTCCGCTTAAATCCTTCTTAACAAAATAGGTCAGCCCAACCCCGGGCGGGGGGTTCTTTCCGCTAAAGCCAGGGGAAGAATAAATATCTCCCCTGGATGCCGTAAAAAAGAGATATGCCGGTCTTGAATTAAACAGGTAAAAGTCGTTTTCAAAGAGCTCCGGCCCGGCCTGGCTAAGATAGCAAATATCATCGAGTATCCAGATCCCGCGGCCATGAGTGCCAATGATCAGGTCGTTTTCTCTGGGGTGCACAGCAATATCATGAACAGCTACCGTGGGTAAATTTGTACCGTTGATTTTAATCCAACTTAACCCAGAGTTATAAGAAGTGTAAATTCCGAATTCAGTTCCAACAAACAGTAAATTCTTATTCTCAGGGTGTTCTCTTATGACGTGAACCCAGCCGAAAGTAGGAAGATTGGACCTGATGGATTTCCAGGTCCGGCCGAAATCGGTTGTTTTATAAACATAGGGCTGATAATCGTCACTCCGGTGGTTATCGAAGGCCACGTAGACCATCCCGGCTTCAAAATGTGAGGCTTCTATTCGGCTGCACCAGGAATTTTTCGGCAATCCGGGTATATTTCTGGTGACGTTGGTCCAGTTCTGGCCGCCGTCAAGAGAAACCTGCACCTGACCG
>JANLGB010000049.1:5447-11451 GCA_024653405.1 Candidatus Saccharicenans sp. | reverse complement strand
ACCTGACCGTCGTCGGTGCCGCACCACAAGACTCCAGCCCTGGCCGGAGATTCGGCTATGGCCGTAATGGTACAGTGGACCTCAGCCCCGCTGTTTTCCACGGTAATCGGGCCCACCCCGTCAACCTGTCTTTTGGGGTCATTGGTGGTCAGGTCCGGGCTTATCCTTTCCCAGGAATAGCCGCCATCCCTGGACCTGAACAGGAAATTACCGGCGCAATAAATTATGTTATTGTCATGAGGAGAGATGAGAATCGGAGCGTTCCAGTTGAAGCGATAGGGCGGTTCGTTACGGGGAGCTTCCGGCCGGACGCCCTTGGCCAGTCCATGTCTTAAATCCTTTTTCACCAGGCCGTTATTCTGAGAATTGCAGTAGACGATGAAGCTGTTCTTAGGGTCAGGCCTGACGAAAAACCCGTCTCCCCCATTGATGAATTCCCAGTGCTCGTTCAGGATGCCCCGGCTGTCCAGGGAATGAGAAGGCCCTCCCCAGCAGCCGTTATCCTGAAGCCCGCAAAAAACTCGATAAGGCAGGCTGAAATCAAAACCCACCTGGTAGACTTCGGCCGCATCGATGGAGGTAACCGGGAACCAGGTCTTGCCGCCGTCATAGGTTATGTCAATCCCGCCGTCGTTTCCGTCAATCAGGTGAAGGGGGTTGGCCGGGTCAATCCAGAGGGCATGGTGGTCGGGGTGAGTCCCCTGCCCTATCGCCCGGAATTTCTGCCCCTGGTCGTTAGAGACATAAAGCCCGGTCGACTGAACATAAATAGTCCGGTCATCGGACGGGTCTACATAAATGTGACTATAATAGAAGGGCCGGTTATTAACATTTTTATAGGTTTTGGCGTCAGCAGTCCTTTTCCAGGTCTGGCCGTAATCTTCCGAGCGCCAGATACCCGGGTCCTGGTGTTCAACTAGGGCATAGACCACCCCCGACCTGCTCCTGGCCACGGCCAGCCCGATTCGGCCCATGATCCCTTCCGGCAGGTCCTGCTTTAACCGGGTCCAGGTCT
This sequence comes from Candidatus Saccharicenans sp., assembly GCA_024653405.1. Lineage (GTDB taxonomy): Bacteria > Acidobacteriota > Aminicenantia > Aminicenantales > Saccharicenantaceae > Saccharicenans. The sequence continues at coordinate 10,436 of JANLGB010000049.1, read as the reverse complement.
GGCCCCCGTCGCTGGATTTATAGAGGCCGCTGCCCGGTCCGCCGCTGGTCATATGGTAGGGCGACCTTCGGTGTTCGTAGGCCGCAGCATATAGGATCTGGGAATCCTGGGGGTCCATCTCCAGGTCGCAAAAACCTGTATTTTCATTAACGTAGAGAACTTTTTGCCAGGTTTTGCCGCCGTCAATGGTCTTGTATATCCCGCGCTCGGTATTCGGGCCCCAGAGGTGACCCATGGCCGCCACGTAAACGATATTGGGATCACCGCGGCTGATAATTATCCGGCTGATATGGCGGGTGTCGTTCAGGCCCATGTTGGTCCAGGTCTTTCCCCCGTCGACTGACTTGTAGACTCCGTCGCCGACAGTGACCGAGTTCCGGCCGGTGCTCTCTCCTGTTCCCACCCAGACCACGTTGGGCGAAGACTGAGCTACGGCCACCGCTCCCACCGAAACCGTGGCTTCACGGTAGAAAACCGGAAACCAGGTTATTCCATTGTTCTCCGATTTCCACAGGCCGCTCGGACCCACCGCGGCATAGATAATCCAGGGTTGTCTTTCGACCACATCTAAATCGACCGTGCGGCCGCCAGGCACAGCCGGCCCGATATTCCGCCAGGTAATAAAGTTGTTCAGATACTCGGCCACCTTGCCATCCTGAGGCTGGGCCAGGACCGTTGACCAGGAAATAAGCCCCATTAACAGCAACCAGGCCAGGCGGCTGAACAGCCACCGGCGAGGCCGCCGCTTTGAGCCCAGAGAAATCACCCGGAAGTTCATTTCGCCCTCCTTTTTTTTATTTACTTTCGCCTCTGCTCCATTATAAGATATGGAGCTTGAAATACAGAAACAAATAATTGCCCGACCGTTCCGGGCGGAATTTTCATAAAAATTATTACGTCAGAATGGTGGCAAAGGTTTTTTCGTATATGTGCTTTGAAATAAAGAAGGAGGATGCATGCTGAGATTAAAATTCTTCGGCGCTTCTATCATTTTCAGTTTTTTTCTATTTTTTCTTCTACTCACTCCCCTGCTGGCTCAGGGCCGGGCCCAGTTGCGGACGCCGGCTGAGGTAGCGGCCAGCCTCAAGGGCCTGGCTGCTAAATACCCCGAAATCTGCCGCCTGAGCTCCATCGGCCGTTCCTATGGCGGCCAGGAAATCCTGGTCCTGGAAATAGCTGCCGGCCGGAACAAGGTCAAGCCGGAGGAGCGGCCGGCGGTCCTGGTGACGGCCAACAGTGAAGGGCTGCATCTACCGGGCACAGAAGCCGTACTCCGCCTGGCCGAATCACTGCTCGGGGCTTACGGCCAGGATAAAGCCTGGAGCGATTACCTGAACCGCCAGACGGTTTACCTGGTTCCCCTGCTGAATCCGGAAGCCGCAGCCGCCTTCTTCACCATCCCCAGAATGCAGAGAACAGTTAACAACCGGCCCGTAGATGATGATAACGATGGCCTGGTGGATGAAGACGGGCCGGAAGACCTCAACGGCGACGGACTGATCACCATTATGAGGGTTAAGTCGCCCGAAGGTCGCTGGATCATCGACCCCCGGGAACCCAGGTTGATGCGCCTGGCTGACTCCAGGAAGGGTGAAAAGGGCGAATACCAGGTTTACAGCGAGGGCCTGGATAACGACGGCGACGGGCTGATCAACGAGGATGGCCCGGGCGGTGTCGACCTCAACCGCAATTTTCCCCACGATTTTGAATATTTCCAGAAACAGGCTGGGCTGTATCCGGTATCCGAACCGGAAGCTGAAGCCTTGCTAAGGTTCATGTTTGACCACAATAACATAGCCATGGTCATTAATTTTTCGACCGAGAATAACCTGCTCAACATGCAGCAGACCGGGCAGGTCCGGGTCGGTAGCGACCGGGTCCGGGTGCCGCGACAGTTTGCCGGTTTCCTGGGACTGGACCCGGAGGCTGAGTACACCCTCAAGGAAATTGTCGAAGTCCTGAAAAGCACGGGCTTCGGCGGCGGGATGGAAATAGACGAAAGCCTGGTGGCCACTTTCCTTGGTCTCGGACCGGCCATGAACCTCGACCGCTCGGATCAGGCCCTTTATGAAGAACTGCAGAAAGAGTACAAGAGCGGTCTGAAAGAAGTTGGCCTGGACTACCTGGAAAAGAGAGCCAAGGGCGTGGGCAAAGGTTCTTTTGCCGCCTTCTGCTATTACCAGTACGGGGTGCCGGTCTTTTCCTTTGACCTGTGGCAGGTTCCCGAGCCTAAAAAAGAAGAGAAAAAAGACGGGCTGACCCCCGACCGTCTGAAAACCATGTCTTCCGAAGAATTCCTGGCTCTGGGTGAGGACAAAATCGCTGCCTTCCTAAAGGAAAGAGGTGCCCCGCCCAACTTCAACGCCGGGATGCTGATCAAGATGGTACAATCCGGGCAGGTCACCCCGGCCCGGATGGCCGAGATGATGGAGAAAATGCCCAGGGCAGCTGCCGTCGGCGGCCAGGCTGAAGAAAACCCGGAAGCTTATCTCTTGGCCTATTCCGACTCGGTGCTTAAAGGCGCTGGCTTTGTCAACTGGCAACCTTTCCAGCACCGGGACCTGGGCCAGGTGGAAATCGGGGGTTTCGTTCCTTTTTTGAAGTATACGCCACCAGCTGACCAGCTGGAAACAAGCCTCAAGTTCCACCTCCAGTTTGGCCGGAAGCTGATGCTTAAATTGCCAGCTCTCAGGATAAAGGAAACAAATATAGAAAAACTCGGACCGGACCTCTACCGGGTTACAGTCTACCTGCAGAATGAAGGGCAACTGCCGACTTCCCTGGCCCAGGGACGTCGAGCGCTGACTGCCTATCCCCTCCGGGTCAGCCTGAAGCTCGCGGCTAAGCAGAGACTGTTTGCCGGGCGCCCGGTGGAAATTGTACCCTTCCTGTCGGCCGGAGAAACCCGGAAACTGGAATGGACGGTGGAGGCTAAGAAAGGCTCCAGCCTGACCGTCAGAGTCTGGGGTAACCGGCTGGCTCCGGTGGAAGCCATGATCAAGGTTGATTAGGAGAATGGCCATGAGAAAGACTTTAACCATCACCTGTTTGCTGGTCTTGATGATATCCCTGTCGGCTTTAAGCCCGGCCAACGGGACTCAAAGCCCCAGGAACAGACCCGAGGTCAAGCTGAGTTTTGATCATTTTTATGACCACGCCGAACTAACCGCCTCCCTCAAGGAGCTGCAGAAAGCTTATCCCGATTTGATGAAGCTGGAGTCAATCGGCAAATCCTACCAGGGTCGCGATATCTGGGCTGTCATCATTAACAACCCGGCCACCGGCCCGGCCGATAAAAAGCCGGGTTTTTATATTGATGGCAACATTCACGGCAACGAGATCCAGGGCGCCGAAGTAGCCCTGTACACGATTTACTACCTGCTCAAGAATTCCGGGAAACTGGAATATGTCGACCGCCTGCTGCGCGACCGCGCTTTCTACATCGTGCCAACCATGAATCCCGACAGCCGGGATTATTTCCTGCACCTGGCCAGCGATTCTAACTCGCCGCGTTCGGGCCTGGTGCCTTACGATGACGACCGGGACGGGCTGCTGGATGAAGACGGCCCGGATGACCTGGATGGCGATGGCTCCATAACCTATATGCGCAAACGGGACCCGAAGGGAAATTACAAGACCAGTCCCGATAATCCCCTGGTCATGGTACCCTGCCGCCCCGGAGAAAAAGGAGAATTCATCCTGCTGGGTTCAGAAGGCTTGGATAACGACGGCGACGGCCAGGTTAATGAAGACGGCCCGGGCGGCTACGATATGAACCGGAATTTTGGTTATAACTGGCAGCCCAATTACGTCCAGCGCGGGGCCGGTCCCTATCCATTCTGCTGGCCCGAAACCAGGGCCGTCCGGGATTTCATCCTGGCTCATCCCAACATCATGGGGGCCCAATCCTTCCATAACTATGGCGGGATGATCCTGCGCGGACCGGGAGCTAAGAACCTGGGTGAAACCTTGCCCCAGGACCGCCAGGTCTATGATTACATCGGCAAGCAGGGCGAGAAGATCCTGCCCGGGTACCGTTACATTGTGATTTACAAGGACATGTACACTGTTTATGGCGGAACCATAGATTTTACCTATTTCCTGCTGGGTATTTTCACCTTTTCCAACGAGCTGGATTTTGACCAGTATGTCGGGACCCAGCCGGCGGCTCAAAGACGCGGCGGCGAGGAAGAGGAAGAAGATGTCAGAAGCCGGATGTTCAGAGCCGGGGCCAGCCTGGAAGAAATCATTTACCAGCAGCTGGTGTTGATGGGAGAACATCTGGTTGAATGGAAACCTTTCCAGCACCCGCTTTATGGCGAGGTGGAAATCGGTGGGGTAAAAAAATTGGGTCGCCGGGTGCCGGCAACTTTCCGGCTGGCTGAGACCTGCCACCGCAACGCCGCCTTCTGCCTCTACCATGCCGACCAGCTGCCGCGGTTGAAACTGGAAAAGGTCAGCCTCAAGAAATTGGACAACGGCCTCTACCAGCTTGATGTTCGGATAGCCAACGACCAGGTCACGCCCTCGATCTCCAGCCAGGCAGTTCAGAAGAAATTGCACCGCTTGGACCGACTCAAAATAGAAGGCCAGGCCAGGCTGCTCTCAGCCGGCATTCTGACCGACCGCTTCCGGGAGTTGGTTGAACCGGTCAAGGTCCGGCAGAATTATTTCCAGGTGGAAAACGGAATTCCCGGCTACGGCTACGTTGACTTCCGTCTCCTGGTGGAAGGTTCAGGCGAAATCACCCTGGTCTACGATTCGCTCAAGGGCGGCTACCTGGAGAAAAAGATCAGCCTGAAATAGGCAGAGGCCGGCTCCTTCCGGAATCCAGAAAGTTTGAGCCACCACGGCTGGCGGTCGGCGCCGGCCGCAGCTCGGCTAGCTGGGCTAAGAGCTATCATCTGTTGTGGCCGGGAACTCTATCGACCACCCGGAAAAATTAGATTCCATGCCCGCCGGGTGCTCGCTGACAGTTCCTCCCAGCGC
>JANLGB010000049.1:1361-5437 GCA_024653405.1 Candidatus Saccharicenans sp. | reverse complement strand
GGGTGGGCGCTGTAAGGCTGCGGTTAAGGTCCAGGTCGTCGCCCAGCAGGTCTATTCCGTTGAGCATTTCCTCAGCAGTTCCGGCGATGGTGATGCCTTTCACCGGGAAGGCAATTTTTCCGTTTTCTACCCACAACCCGGCCGCTCCACCGCTGAAATTGCCGTTAACCGGGTTGAGGCCATAACCAGTAACTTCCTTCACCAACACTCCCCTATCGGTGGCGGCGATAATCTCTTCCGGTTTCGTATTTCCGGCGGCAAGGTAAAAGTTATGCGGACCGATTCCCGGCAGGCGGTCAAATCCGCCCCGGCTGGCATTACCGGTGCTCCTGACCCCGGCTCTCCTGGCCGCATAGGTATTGTAGAGAAAACCTTTCAGAATGCCCTTTTCCACCACCAGGCGTTTCTGGGTCGGGACGCCTTCACCGTCAAAGGGGGCGCTGGCCAGTCCTTTTTCCAGGGTGCCGTCATCGATGATGGAAATGAGGTCGGAAGCAATTTTTTGACCGAGTTTCTTTCCCAGGAAGCTGGCTCCCTGCAGCACCCGCTCGCCGTTTATGGCCTGGATTATTCCCCCCAGAATGGCGTAAGCCACATCGGGGTCGAGAATAACCGCCGCTCGCTGGGTTTTGACCGGGCGGGGGTCGAGCATCAGCAGGGCTTGCTCGGCGGCCTTACGGGCGATTTCAGCCGGCGGTTTTAGGTCAGAAAAGAAGCGGCGCTGGCAGGATTCATAACCGCTTGATTTTTGCTCGCCCTTTTCGGCGATAACTTCCACTCCGAAGCCGCAGCCGCTACTCTTGTAGCTTTTGAGCAGGCCGAGCGAGTTGGCCAGGACGATTTCGCCCTCGCTTTCCCCGTACCTGGCCCCGGCGCTTTTGCTTATTCCCTGGACCTTCAGGGCCAGGCTTTCAACTTCCCTGGCCAGGGCAATTTTCTTTTCCATAGGAATGGCGGCCAGACTCGGGTCGTGCAGCCCTTTGACCTCGGTCAGTCCCGGGTCATCGGGCAGGACGTTATTTTCATCAGCTGTCAGAATCCGAGCGAAATTCAGGGCCCGGTTGACGGTTTCTTCCAGGTTTTCCGGGCGGAAGTCGTTGACATAGGCGAAACCCAGCCGTTGCCCGCTGATTACCCGGAGGCCCAGGCCGTAACTGCTGGCTTCCTGGATGCTCTCCACCTGCCCGTTCCTGATTTCAAGGCTGAGTTCGCGCCCGCTGGCCAGGTAGGCTTCAGCCAAGTCGGCTCCTTTTTTCCTGCAGATTCTTATGATTTCTTCAGCGATAGCCCTGTAATCCATTTCTTCCTCCTGTTTATCCTCTCTGCCTGGTGCCGCCGACGTTGATGCCCCTGATACGGACGGTGGGCTGGCCGGCGGTGACCTCGGCTGACTGCCCCTTGCCACAGATGCCCGGCCCGAAATCCAGGTCATTGCCCACGGCATCAATCCTGGTGATGATATCCAGGCAGTTCCCGATGAGGGTGGCTCCCTTGACCGGCACAGTTTTTTTGCCGTCCTCGATTAAATAAGCTTCCCGGCAGGTAAAATTGAAAACTCCGGTGGTCGGGTTGACGCTGCCTCCGCTCAGGCTCTGGACGTAAAGGCCGTTCTTGGTAGAAGCCACGATGTCTTCCGGGTTATCTTGGCCATTTTCTATAAAAGTGTTGGTCATTCTCGGTATGGGATAATAACGGAAGCTCTCGCGCCGGCCGTTTCCGGTTCTCTCCATCTTGAGCTGTTTGGCCGACAGGATGTCAGTCAGGTATTTAACCAGAACGCCGTTCTCGATGAGAACATTTCTTTTCATCTGGGTGCCCTCGTCGTCAAAATCGGTTGTGCCGCGGAAATTGGGCAGGCTGCCGTCGTCCACCATGGTAAAGATATCGGCGGCCACTTTCTTTCCAAGCTTACCCACAAAGGCCCCGGTCTGCCTGGAGATGTTGTCTGCTTCCAGGGGATGGCCAACGGCTTCGTGGACCAGCACCCCGCCCCAGCCGTTCTGGATGACCACGTCCATCTTGCCGGCCGGGGCTTCTCTGGCTTCCAGCATGGCTACCGCTTCCCGGGCGGCTTCTCGGGCTGCTTTTTCCGGCGACAGCTCATCGAACATCTCCAGGCCGGAATGCCGGCTGAGTCTTTCCCGGCCCAGGTGAGAAGTATTGTTTCCGGCGGCCAGCACCTGGACGATAAAGAAGATCAGGGGCAGGCTACTCCGGACAAGGAGGCCCTCGGAGTTGGCGATGAGCCGGTCCCTGATTTCATCGTAATAATCAATGCTGGCCATTTTGATCCGGGGGTCGTAGCTCAGAGCGGCCTCGTGAGCCCGTTTCATTATTTCCATTCTCCGGGCCTCGGCCACTTGCTGGAGCGGGATCTTGACCTTGATGAAAGAAGGCCTTTTCTGTTCTTTAATGCCCACCGGCTGAATCTTCCGGCCCGAGGTGGCGATGTAGGAGGCAATTTCGGCTGCTCTCAGGATTTTTTCTTCGGTCAGTTCATCAGTGTAAGCATAACCAGTCTTATCGCCGTCAATCACCCGGACCCCGGCTCCCCTGATCAGTCCGAACACGGCGCTCTTGAATTTGCCCTCTTCCAGAAGAAGGCTCCTGGTGATTCTGTTCTCCACGTAAACCTCGGCCAGATCGCCGCCTTTTTTCAGAGCGGTGGCGATGGCTTTTTTCAGTACTTCATCCGGCACCTTTAGCTTCTGCCCTTCTCCCGCCAGCAGGGACTTGACCAGGGCCGGACTGGCCGCCAGAGCCAGGCTGCCCTGCAGTCCCAGGCTCAGGAATTTTCTCCTGTTGATAGGCTTGATATCGGGAAACAAATCTTTCATGACCACTCTCCTTTAATGGTGGTTAATTGTCATTCCAGAGCTTGTTATCCGCCAAAACCAAATTTCTTATATCCAGTTAATACCCTATTTTCTTATCCTATTCGTTACGGAGGGGTCAAGTCTTTTATTTTTTTGGTTACCATTTTAGACACCGACCTCAGCTGACGTTGAACCCTATTGGCCGCTTTAGGTCAAATGAAAGTAGCTACGAGCAGAAATCCAGCTGGTTGTTTTCGGCCGGAGGAGTGTCAGCCCGTATTATGAGGGCAATAAGGCTTAAGTATACTAACCTGACTGCCAACGGCTGGCTGGACCGGGGCGGCCATGATCCAGGCTGCAAATCCAGAACCAGCTGCTTCTCGAAATAAGTGAGCCTTTTGTGGTTCTTCTTGGTTGCTTAGGAAGGGCTGGCTTAATAATTTTTGCCGGCTCTGTTGACAACAGCCAAAGCCAGGCCTATAATATCATTTCGATATTTGGCGAAATGAAAAAATATAATCTTAAAGACATAGAAAAAGTTCTTTCGGCCCTGGCCGAGAGAAACCGGCTGCGGATTCTGGCCGCCCTTAATTATCGCCCGATGGCTGTCTGTGAAATCAGGGAAGTTCTGGGTCTGTCCTTTTCCACGGTTTCCAGACATCTGTCCATCCTGACCGCCGCCGGGCTCGTCGATTATGACAAGGATGGAAAATGGGTTCATTACCGTCTTAACCTGGACCCGAAATCAGAGCTGACCAGCCTGGTGAATTGGCTCCTTCAACAGCTGACCGCTGATGAGATTTTTCGGAAGGACCTGGAAAAAGCCAGGCAGGTGGACAAGAATCTCATCTGCCGTATCCCCCACTAACTTTGAAAAAAACTTAATCCACAGGAGGAATAAACCATGCAAAAGGCTATTTTACTTTGTGCCTGCAGCTTTGCCTGCCCCAGTATGAAGAACCTGAACTTTGCCGAGCTGGCCGAGAGGATCAGGCTGGAGCTACCCCATGATTATCTACTGCTCCATCCCCGGCTGTGCGAGACCAACGGCGAGGCCCTGCTGGCCGACCTGGTGAAAAAGGACGGTGTGGTCTACCTGACCGCCGCCTGCAAGCCAGAAAAACAATATAAGCTGTTCCGCGACGGTTTCCAGAAAGCCGGAGTGGAAATGAACGAGCATAACTTCAAGCCGGTCTGGATCCAGTTCAAGGACACCGACCAGGCTTTTGAAGAAATCAAAAAGACCCTGGAGGAACCGGA
>JANLGB010000049.1:0-1351 GCA_024653405.1 Candidatus Saccharicenans sp. | reverse complement strand
GGTCGTTCCCATTACCTTGGCATTCCACGGGAAAAGATTCCCTGGTATCCGGTTATCAACCCCGAGCTGTGCACCAATTGCGGGGCCTGCATCAGTTTCTGTGCCAACGAGGTTTTCTCTCCCGGTGAGAGTTCACCCGAAGTTGTTAACCCGATGAATTGCCTGGTCGGCTGCAGTGCTTGCGCCCGGGAATGTCCGGCCGAGGCCATCAGTTTCATGAGCCAGAAGGAACTGGTGGCCCTGTTGCAGAAATTGAGGCAGGAAATGGTCTCCGGCAAACAGGAATAAATTATTTCTGAGGATAGTTCGATGAAAGTAAAGATTATTCTGGACGGAGAAATCAGGTCCTGCTGTTCTTCCTATCGACCGGAACTGGTCCGGGAAATCGTCGGCGACTGGCTCGGGGATAAAGCGGAGCTGGAAGTGCTGGACAAGAACCAGGGCGGCTGGCAGCCCGATTCCCTGGCCACTCTGGCCGAACAGTATTTTGGCCAGTCCATCTATCCCCTGGTCTATCTGGATGACAGGCTGGCCGTTATCGGCGATATTCCCGACGGCGAGACCCTGCTCCAGATGATTGAAGGCCGGGTAGCTTTTGGGGTCACCGAGCAGGATATCCAGGAAGAAGCTCGCCGCCACGGCCTGATTAAATAATCCGGTTCCATTCGGGTCGCCTTTATTCTATCGCTGCTGACAGCCCGGTTCTGTTTTCGGCCTGAACTAGCCATTACGGTTGAATAGAGACTGAATTTTTTAGGTCCAGGCCACCACCCCAGCCATATAAAATCAACCTGCCCTTCTCTTGTTTTTAGCCCCGATTGAAAATCAGGATAATTGCTGTTTAATTAATGGCAGTGATTTATTACAATTATCTTCGGGTTCAATCCCATTATTGCTAACTGGGTAGAAAGAATGGCAGAAGTGGAGATCAGGGCCAGGGTCGGTTCAAAAACAATTCGCCTGCGGTGTCGCCGGGGTCAGGTTTTGTCACAGGCCCTGCTCCAAGCCGGCCAGCCGCTCCGTCTTTACTGCGAGGGCCGCGGGGTCTGCGGGCAATGCCTGGTCAGAGTAAGCCCGGGACGGAGGCCGGAAGAGACACCGGCCGAAAGAAAGCTCAGGCTAGAGAGAAAATTGCCGGCTGGTTATCGGCTGGCCTGCCAGTTCAGGCTGACCCACCCGGTAACGGTCTGGCTGCCAGAGAATCTTTTAGTCGGCCAGGAAATAAAGCCTTTTTCCCGGCCGGAGTTAAAAGAAGCCAGAAAATTTTTTGCGGATTTTAATCCACTCATTAAAAAATACAGCTTCAATCTTTCCGACTTAAATCCCGGACCAGGCCCCGGTCTTCTCCTCC
>JANLGB010000048.1 GCA_024653405.1 Candidatus Saccharicenans sp. | reverse complement strand
CCCTGCACCTTGAACATGTTGGCATAGCGGGCGAAGGTCTGTTCGTCGAAGGCCCGGCTGATCATGTCATAGTTCAGGTAGCCCACGGTCTTTTCTATGGGGAAGGTTGGGTTCTGCACGTAGTAGCGGCTTCCGAGCAACCCCTTTTCCTCGCCCGTCCAAAGGCAGAACACCACGCTTCTCTTTGGCTTCACGGGATTGAGGGCCATGGCCCTGGCGATGGCTATCACTCCCACCGATCCCGAAGCGTTGTCGTCCGAGCCGTTAAAAATGTAGTCTTCCCATTTCCCAAGGTGGTCAAAATGTGCCCCGACCACGAAGTATTCATCCTTCAGCTTCGGGTCCGAGCCTTCTATGTACCCGATAACGTTCATGGCTCGGACCAGGTTGGCCTTCACCGTAGAATTGAGGCTGACCCTGACTCCGGGCAGTTCCCGGGAAGCGGGCTTGTAGGTGGTCTCGATGGCCTGCTTCAATTCATCGATCGTCTTGCCGCTGTTTTCCAGGATGAGGTTGGCCATTTCCCTGGTAATGGTCAGGGTGGGCACATTGCTTCCGCCCATCATGCCGGCCATTGCGTCGCGGGTCCCAGGAATGACCATCCTGCTCCTGGGCCGATTGATGATCGGCCTTTCATCATTCGGCTGCCGGTTCTGGGCTGCCGTCAGCATATTGTAAATGTCTGTATCTTTCCCCGTGTTCTGCACAACCAGCACTGCGGCCGGAGACTGCTTGTAAATCTCTTCCAGCTTGTTGAAACCGCGGCTGCCTCTTCTCATGAACATCATCTGCATGGCCTGGGCCTGGGGAAAATATTTCTCCTTGAGCTCCTTGGTCTTGTTGAAGGGAGATTTCGGGTCGTCCTTACCCGGGGCTTCACTCAGCACCAGGACAATCTTATCCTTCAGGTTCAATCCCTTCAGTTCGTCCCAGCCTGCGGCCGGTTCTTTAATTCCGTAACCAGCAAAAACCACCGGACCACTCAGGTCTTCATCGGAAGACAGAGTGCTCATGAAATCGACACCACTTTCAAAGGTCCGAGCCTTGGTAAAACCACCCCTGGTCACCTCGACCTTGACTGAAGCTCGGCTGTCGGTGATTTCCTTCAGGGTGAATTCCTGGAAGTAGCTGCGCTCCATGGACATAGCCTGCCTGGAGCTCTGACCGGCCATGGCTCGGGCGATATTAATGTCGGCTCTTGGCAAATCTCCGCCCGGCTTGACTCCCCACATCTTGAACAGGGAGACAACATAATCCGCAGCCATGGCATAACCACGACTTCCGGTATCCCTTCCCTCCATCCAGTCCGAGGCCAGATAGCTCAGCATGGACAGGGTATCCCGGGGAGTGATAGACTCAAAGCCCACCTTATACTTCTCGGGAACTGGTTCCGTCTTGGAAACCAGGTTGAGGGCTCTCTTCACCTCTTCCGGTTTCATCTGCTGCTGGGGCGGCATCTGGGCCAGTGAAAAGGAAAAAGCCAGTAAAACCGCCGCTATCAGAAGGATAGGTAACAGTCGCTTTCTCATGTAAACCTCCGTTAATTTATAAAGAGTGAATTTTGGCATTTGAGGGTAGAAACAATAGAAAAAATATAAAAAAACTCATACCGATGTTTTTGACGCAACTACTAATTATTTCTTCCATTATACTCCCCACATATTCTAATAACCAGGCCGGGTTCTTTCTCCCGGTTTCATCTTGGCCTGGACCGACCACTGGCTTAAGAAAATTTAGAAATGTAACCTTAATATTGGTGCCTGATGGAGCAAAAGAAGGCTCGTAGGTCTTGAATTGAGAAATAAGTTTCCATAGCTTTTGATTCGGCCGCTGGCCAGCCCGGGTCATTGGCCCGGCCAGCCTGAAAACCTATGGCGGTGCCTGGTAGCTGTTAAATTGGCTGAGAACGACCAATTAGATAAAAGAAAAGATTTACCTTTTGGCACCCGCGTCTTGTCCGGGCCCGGCGCCGAATCATATTTGTATGACAGAGCTCCTTAGTTAAACCAAAGAACTGACAGGCAATCTCCTGTGCCGAGAGCCATTTTTGCCAGGCTAAACCCACCTCTTGATTCTAACCGTTCTTGAACCCTGGTCCGCTTCAGAAGGGGAAGGTCAGTCGAAACTCGGTTCCACCGCTCTTTCTCCTGACCAGCTCCAGCTTGCCGTCTATCTGGTCTGCCAGGGTGTTGATTATGACCATCCCCAGAGATCCGGTCTTTCGAAAGTCAAGCTCTTTCGGAAAGCCCACCCCGTCATCCTTGACCACCAGCTCGGCCCGGTCTTTTTTGCTTTTTTTCAGACTGACCCAGAGGTGTCCCTGGCGGCCGCCCGGGAAAGCGTGCTTGAAGGCGTTGGTAATCAGCTCGTTGAGTATCAACCCCAGCGGCACGGCGGTATTTATGCTTAGACTAATTGGTTGGATGTCAATCTGGAGCTTCACCTGCTCCGGTTTGACCTGCTGGTCAAGAAAAATGTTCCTGGCCAAATTGTTCAGATAATCCGAAAAATCTATGCTGGTCAGGTCTTTAGATCGGTACAGACGTTCATGGACCATGGCCATCGACTTGATGCGGTACTGGCATTCCTTGAAGGCAGCCCGGGCCTTCGGGTCATCTAGCAGGGCAGATTGAAGGTTCAGAATACTGCTGATGACCTGCATGTTGTTCTTAACCCGGTGATGGATTTCTCTGATCAGGATTTCCTTTTCCCGAAGGGATTGTTTCAGGGCTTCTTCGGCCTGCTTTCTTTCGGTAATGTCCCGAGCGATGCCTTCAATGGCTACCAGGTTGCCCGATTCATCGTATATGAGCACGTTGACCTGCTCCGTCCAGATTATGCTTCCATCCTTTTTCCGCCAGCGAAGGACTATCGGCTGATTGACTGTCCCTACGGCTAAACTTTCCAGAAGGGGTCTGTCCTCTTTCAGGACGATCTTGAAACCCAGGTCCGGGTCGGCATAATGGTCTTCAGGAGTATAGCCTGTGAGGAATGTGGCTGCTGGACTGACATACTCAAAACCCCTTTCGGGGGCAAACCGGTACCTGTAAATCAAGTCCTTGGCATTCTCAGCCAGCCGCCTGAACCTGGCCTCGCTTTCCCTTAGGGCCTGTTCCACTTTCTTGCGACGGTCGATGTCTCGGACTATGGCCTGGATAAGTGTCTGGCCCCCAATTTTAATCAGGTTCAGGCTGACCTCAGCGTAAAAGGGTGTCCCGTCGCAGCGGCAGTGCAGCCACTCGAAAAATTGCGGCTCTCCCCTGAGGGCAGCTTCGATTTTTTCCAAGGCTTTCTCTTTGGAATCCCGGCCGTCCGGTTGTTTCTCAGGAGAAAATTTATAGGGCGGCTGACCGATGATCTGCTCCCGGGAACAGCCGAATATTTTTTCCGTTTTCTGGTTGCAATCGATGAAAATTTCCCTGTCCATCAGGAAGATGGCATCATTGGCCGTTTCAAACAGGCTGCGGTATTTGCTTTCACTCTCGCGGAGAGCTTGCTCGGCCTGCTTGCGGTCGCTGATGTCCAGGGTGACTTCAATCAGGCCGATTATCTGGTCTTTATCGTCTTTGATCAAGTAACAGTTGATGTGCCACCAGCGGCCATCGGGAGTCTGAACCTCCGCCCGTTCTGGTTTTCCGCTGCTCAGGGCCTTATCCAGGGGGCAGAAAGAGCAGGGCTCCTGCCGGTTATGCCAGAGCTCATAGCATTTTTTGCCGACCAGTTGACCCGGCTCCAGGTCGATTGAAGCGGCCGCGGCCCGGTTGGCCCAGACTATCGTATGGTCAGGTGCTTGGTAGATGACATGCTCGGAGATAGTGGCAAAGATGGCCGATTTTTCCCGCTCGCTCCGGATGAGCTCTTCCTCGGCTCTTTTCCTGGCGGTTATATCGGTGATGATTCCTTCCAGGCAGACCAGATTCCCCCGGTCATCAAAAATTCCCCCGCCCCGCTCTTGCACCCATTTGAGATGGCCGCCGGCCGTTATGATCTGGTACTCTTCTTCGAAGACTTCCCGTTTTTTGAGTACCTGCTGCCACTTTTTCCGGAGGTGTTCCCGGTGTTCGGGGACGATCAGGTCGTTAAAAGCCAGCCGGCGGTTGTCGATCAAATCCTCTGGGTCGTAGCCGGTTATTTCCCGGCAGGTGCCGGCTATGTATTCCATAGTACAATAGCGGTCGTTGCGGCAGCGGTAAACCATGCCCGGCAGGTTAGCCAGCAGGTGTTCCAGGAAGCGATTCTTCTCCTTTAATTCTTCCCTGGAGGCCAGGATTTGCTTCTCAGCTTCCTGTTCGGCCGTCTGGTCGCGGAAAACTAAGATCACCCCCAGCAGATTTCCTTCGTCGTCAGTAATGGGGGCCCCGATGTCGGCGATCGGGCATTTCCGGCCGTCGCGGGCCAACAGGATCGAGTGACGTCCCAGGCTGAAAATTCGCCTCTCCCTGATCACCGCCGCTACCGGATTTTCCGACTTTTCCCCGGTTAATTCATCGACCACCTGGAAGACTTCTTCAATCGGCCGGCCCCGGGCTTCCTTTTCACTCCAGCCGGTCAGCTTTTCGGCCACGTGGTTCATCACCAGGATTTTACCTTCGGTATCAGTCGAGATAACCCCGTCGCCGATGCTGTAAAGCGTGGCTCTGATTTCTGCTTCCCTGGCCAGCAGCTCCTGGATTAACTCCACCCGGTCGGTGATATCGACCAGGGTACCGATGATGGCCTTGCGGCCCTGGTAGTCGATGATGCTGCCGTGGGCTTCACAGTAAAAAAAAGTCCCGTCCTTGCGCCAGCCGCGGAATTCAAAACGCATCGAAGGGACTTCGCCACTCAAGCGGCGGCGGTTGTATTCGCGGACCATGGCCCGGTCGTCGGGATGAGTCAGGTCGATATTGCCCAGCTTGCCGATCAACTCGCCGGGTTCATAACCGAACATCTCGGCCAGGGAGCGGTTGACGTACTTGAAGACGCCGTCCTGCACCAGCTAGACTCCGGCCATGGCCGAATCGCTCAGGACCCGGAAAAGTTGCTGGGTTTCTCGAGCCCGAGCCTCTGCTTCGTAAAGCCGGCGAAAATTCAACTTTTCCCGGCGCTGCCAGAAAACTTCAGTCAGCAGCAACTGGGTGGCGACCAGAGAAATCAGGAAAAGTATGATCAGGGCGGAGCGCCTACGCCAGCCGGCCAAAGCCTCGGCCCGGTCCATCTTGGCCACAACCGACCAGCAGGTATTGAAAACGGGACTGGTGGCGGCCAGGACTCTGATCCCTCTATAATCCACTCCTTCATAAGTACCGTAATCTCCCAGGACCGCCCTGACAGCCGGTATGTCATTTCTGGTCAGAGGAAGGCGCAGATTGAGAGCCGCTCCCTTTCTGTGCCGGAGTTCATTGAGAAACAAGACCTCTTCTCCGTCCCGCCTGACCAGCAGGGCTTCAGCCGTCTGGCTGGCCACTGGCCAGGATTGAATCAGGGGGAAAAGAAAATTTTCGGCTTTGGCTTTTAAGATGAGGTAGCCCAGCGGACGGGAACCGGCACTTCCTTCCGGCCTCACCGGGGCCACCACATCCAGGTGGATGGATCCGTCGGCCCGGCTCAGGTGAAGGTCAGTATTGACGATGGCTCCGCTCTTTTCGGCTCTCTGGAGAACGTCTTCAAATTCAGGCGGGGCTTCCTCACTATGGCCTCGAAGTGCCAGCACGATTTTCTTCTCGGCGTTCATCAGAGCGATGTTGCCGTAATTGTAGTTTTCGGCGGTTATCTCCAATCTCTTGATTATCCTGTTCTTGGTGGATTCGCGGCCGCTCTGAAGGAAGTCAATGAGGGCTTCAGCCAGGAAAAGGCTCTGGGTCATTATGGCCGCATCTTTTTTTCTCTCGTCCAACCAATCACGGATTTGCTGGGCTTTTATCTGGGCGATGGAAGACAGCTGGTCAAAGATTATTTTTTCGGCCCGGTTTTCTTCTGAGCGGCGAATGGCCAGTCCGGCCCCGACTATAAGGATGATCAGGAAAAGTGAAGTTAAGTAAATCGGGCTGGTCAGCCTTTGTTTCCACCTGGCCTGAAGTCTGGTTTCGTCTGGCATGAAGCAGCTCCTGACTTTTAAGGTCCGGGTGTGGGGCGAACGACGGCGGGTGCTCTGTGGGCCGGACCGGGCTGAAGCCGCTGATTAAAAAGGTGGGATTTAATTAACTCTTCCGGCCGGTTCAGGTGGTGTCTTAATAACCGTTGGCCCTGCCTCAAGGTGTCCATTTTCATCGGTTCTGGCTCCAAGTTAACACCTTCCTGTTTTTTAGTCAAGAAACTGATCAGCTCCAGGACAGTAGTGACAACTTGGCGGGGATTTTCTGGCAGTCAGCCCTTATTTTCTTTGCCGTTTTTTGCCCGGCATCTTATTCGGCCCTAAAGCCAAAACTTTTCCTTCTCTCAGGGGGAAGAAAGAATAATGTTCAGCCTCAAGCGGCTGATTCTGCGGTGTCATTAATTTATCTGACCCAGCCCAGAAAAGCGCCCTTTTATTGAGCTTCTGGTCTCACTCTAGAAAAAAATCTTTTAGTTACAGAATATTTTCTTTATAATATTTATACTTTGGAAGGGAGGAACAGTCATGCTTAAAGGGTTCAAAGAGTTTATCATGCGCGGCAACGTGGTTGACCTGGCTGTAGCAGTCATCATCGGGGCGGCTTTCAGCCAGATTGTCAACTCCATGGTGGCCGATGTGCTCACCCCGCTCATCGGGGCCATTTTTGGCCGGCCTGATTTTTCCGGGTTGTTCCTGGGACCGGTGGCCCTGGGCAAGTTTATCAATGCCGTGGTCATTTTCCTGATCGTGGCTGCGGTGATTTATTTTGCCATCGTTCTACCTATGAAAAAGATCCAGGAACTGAGAGACAGGAAAAAAGCCCAGGAAGCGGCCGCGACCCCGGCCCCGGAACCGTCGGCTGAGGTCAAGCTTCTGTCCGAAATTCTGGAAACCCTGAAAAAGAGAGCCTGACCTGAAACAGAGTTTGGGCAGAGCCTGACGACCTTATTCAGGTTGCCGGCGGTGCTCGACCTTGTTTTTCGGTAAGACTGTCGTTCGAGTAAAACTGGAAAACCAGCAGTTCTAAAGCCGGTCAAGAACTGGGCCGTGGTGAGCACAACAACCAGGACTGGTTGAAGCCCGGCCAGAAGCAACCTGGAAAAAGTCCTCAGGCAATTTCCGAACCGGGGGCTGAATATTCCAGGATGGCATCAATTTGGCCCGGCTTGAGAAGAAGCGGGGTGATAATAAAAGAGGAGTTTTGATCTCACCCCCTTCTTGCGCTTTATTGTGTTGATTTATTAATTTGGTTAGTCCCCAACCATAGGAGTTATTAAGAGCAGGCCTTTTGGCTCATTATCAGGGATGGGCCGGCTTGGTTCGTTTTAACAAGCGCGGCCCTAAAATCGGTCTAATTTTTTGGCGGCCGTTCTGCTATCATATATCATATATAAACCGAGACGGCGAAAGAATCATTAAAAAGGAGTTGAAGAGATGAAGATTCCATACCAGAAAGCACTCATAACCGGAGCCTCGGCCGGGCTGGGAGAGGAATACGCCAGGCAGCTGGCCGCGGCCGGGACCGATTTAATCCTGGTGGCCAGGAGGAAAGACCGCCTGGAAAAGCTGGCGGCAGAACTGAAGGAAAAATTTAGGATTTCGGCCGAGGTTTTTCCGGCTGACCTCAGCCGGGAAGAGGAGATATACCGTCTGGCTGATAAAATCAGGCAAACCGAGGACCTCGACCTGCTCATCAATAATGCTGGTTTCGGTGGGCGGAGCAAATTTTACCGCGATGAGACCGGGGAAGCTGAAAAAATGATCGGAGTTCATGTAACAGCTCCGGTGGTGCTGACCAGGGCGGCCCTGGCGGCGATGATTAAGAAAAACAGGGGAGCGGTTATCAACCTGGCCTCGGTAGCTGCTTTTTCTCCTTTTTCCGGGGCCATGTATAGTTCGACCAAGGCTTTCCTGGTGATGTTCTCGGAGAACCTGCAAAACGAGTTAATGGAAACGGGTATCAAAATTCAGGCTCTTTGCCCGGGCCTGACCCACACCGAGTTTCACCAGGTGGCCGGGATCAAGAAAGAAACTATTCCTGGATTGCTCTGGATGAAGGCCGACCGGGTGGTAAGGATCTCGTTAAAAGCCCTGAATGGCAGGAAGGTGATGGTCGTTCCCGGTTGCCGCAACCGGATAATTGCTTTCTTGATGCGTTGTCCCTGGACTTTCAGCCTGCTGCGCTGGCTGGCCAGGCTGGATAAGATAAGGAAAGTAGCCAGCCTGAAGGAGGAGGAATCCGAGCCGGCCAAGGAAGGTTCCTGAGCACCAGGGCAAAAGCCCTGGTTTTCGACCTGATCACTTTATTGAAACAAAGAATAGACAGAGAGTGGCGGGGCAGAGTTGAATCTTTTCCTGGCTAGAAGTTAGAGCTGCCGTTGGGCGGCCGGGGCACCTGGGTCTTTTCTGAGGTTCCGGTTTTTTCTTATTTCTGGTTCTTCCAGATTTCTTGCGGGAAAGACCGAGAAAATAGTATTTTCCAGGAGCAGATTTATTTGGCTGGCTGATCTTAAGTGGAGGGACCCAGATAAAATCTTGTGGGCCTGGTTAAAATTCATATGATTGAGCCCTTTGGTAATTCATCGTGTAGCCTCGGGTTCTACCCCTGGCTCTTATTACTTTCAACAACAGCTACAGAAATATCGGATGAGCCTTATTTCATAAGAGAGAAAAATCGTTTTCGGTTGCTGGAACAGGATAACTGGCGGAAGAATTGTCTGCTGCCACCTTATTAGCTGCGGAAGTTTCTGCTATGATTGAAGCGTCGGGCCGGGCTAACCCTGGCTCTTCGGGAAAGCCCACGGGACTTTTGGGATTCTTAAGGTGACGCAGATGGAAATAACAGAAATCAGGAAACCTGGCCGGAAGTTGGCCAGAGCCAGAGCCCTGTTGCTTTTCTCCGGGGGACTGGACAGCGTGCTGGCCGGGAAGCTGCTGGAAGAGCAGGGAATTGAGGTGGTAGGCCTGACCTTTCGCAGCCAGTTTTTCGGAGCGGAGGCAGCCGTTCGGGCAGCGGAAGAGCTGGGCTGGCCGTTGCTGGTGGTCGACCTCAGTCAGGAACAGATAGAGCTGGTGGAAAATCCGAAATACGGCTATGGCCGCCGGCTCAATCCCTGCATCGATTGTCATGGTCAGATGGCCAGAGTGGCCGGGCGGCTGCTGGGAAAATATCAAGCTGATTTCGTGGCCACCGGTGAAGTGCTTGGCGAAAGGCCCATGTCTCAGAACCGCCAGTCCCTGGTCATAGTGGAAAAACTTTCCGGCCTCAAGGGGCTGGTGCTGAGGCCTCTTTCGGCCAGGTTGCTGGAGCCGACCATCCCGGAAGAAAAAGGCCTGGTGGACAGGGAGAGGCTGCTGGACATCTGTGGCCGTTCGAGGAAACGCCAGTTGGAGCTGGCCGAAAAATACGGTCTCAAGGAATACCCGACCCCGGCTGGAGGCTGCCTGCTGACCGACCCGGTTTTTAGCGCCCGGCTGCGGCGGTTAATGGAGTGGCGGGGAAAGTTGAGAGCTGAGGACATCGACCTGATTAAGACCGGCCGGGTATTTTTTGAGTCCGAGGGGTTGATAGTGGTGGGACGCGATGAGCGGGAGAATGAAAAAATAGCTGGCCTGGTCGGCCAATCGGATATTCTGGTGACTCCGGCCGGGATTAAAGGCCCGCTGGCAGTGGTCAGGTTGAAACGGGCGATTGAACTCATCGATAAAGATCGGGCCGGGAACGCGGCTCACCCGGTGGAGAGAAAAGATATGGCTTCTGTTACAGGGATAAAAAGTCCTGCTTCACCGGGTGAAGAGGTCGAAAAGAGCGGTCCGCAGACAAGGGGGAGGGGGAATGTCAGAAAATTGGAGCTTCTCCAGCTGGTGCGGTCGATTCAGGAAGGAAAGATGGTGCCGGAAAAAACCGGGAAGGGCGATAAGCTGGCCGGGGTGGCGGCAGCGCTGGCGGTGAGAGAAGCCTGCCTGCTGGTGATTCGTTACAGCCAGGCCCGGAAGCTGGAGCGGGCCGAAGCGGCGGTCATCGGTTGGGGTGGCAGTTTCCGGCTGGAATTCGACCGGGGGGAGTGGCAGAAGTATCTGTAAAGAGAATTTACGGGGCGCAGCCCTGGGGAACGGGCGGTCCCTTGGGTTAACTTCGGGTTACGATTCTTTCTGGCAAAAAATTTAGGCCGTGGTTCTTTCGCGGTCAGATGCTGATTAAAAATTTTTCGCCAGGTTGACAGCCTGCAGCAGGATAAATATATTAAAGGAAAACTTTGATTCCCGAGAGGATAAGAAGGAGTCAGCATGCCTACCAAACCAAAAAGCCCCTACCTGCCGTTTGGCGACCAGCAAACCGCCCCCTGGTACGGCAAAGACATACTGTCAGTCAAGCAGTTTTCCCGGGCCGACCTAGAATATATCTTCAGCGTGGCCCACGAAATGCGGGTGATGGTGGAAAGAATTGGAACCTTCGATTTGCTGAAAGGAAAAATCCTGGCCAACTTGTTCTATGAACCTTCAACCAGAACTTTTGCCTCCTTCATGGCCGCCATGCAGCGGCTGGGTGGGGCGGTCATTCCCATCAGGTATTCTTCGGTGGCTAAAGGTGAAAGCCTGCCCGACACCGTGCGCACCCTGGCCGCTTATTGCGACGTTATCGTCATCCGCCACCCGGAAGTCGGTTCGGCCGCCCTGGCGGCTCAGTATGCCGGCAAGCCGGTGATCAATGCCGGCGATGGCGTGGGTGAACATCCGACCCAGGCCCTGCTGGATGTCTTCACCATCCGGGAAGAACTGGGCCGTCTGGACGACCTGACTGTGACCATGCTGGGCGACCTCAAATACGGGCGGACGGTGCACTCTCTGGCCAGGCTGTTGACCCGGTTTAAGAACATCAAGTTGAATTATGTTTCACCCGACGTGCTGCGCATGCCCCGGGATGTGATCGAGGAAGTAGAGGAAAAGGATCTGCCGCAAAAGGAATACACAGTCCTGGATAAGGTGCTGCCCGAGACGGATGTCCTGTATGTTACTAGGGTCCAGCGGGAGAGGTTTGAAAACCTGGAAGAATACGAGAAAGCCAAGGATGCTTACGTAATCACGGCCAAGACGATGGAGAAGGCCAAGGACAGGATGATTGTCATGCACCCCCTGCCGAGGGTCAATGAAATCGCCATGGAGGTGGACAAAGACCCCCGGGCCGCTTATTTCCGGCAGATGGAATATGGACTCTATGTCAGGATGGCCCTGCTGGCCATGGTCCTGGGCAAGGCCTGAGAAAAGGGGGACACACTACATATTTCCTAATTTTCAGGGGATGTGAAAAAGGGCACGTCTTAGAAAAAAGGCGAGATGCAAGACATTCTCAATTTTTTAGGAGTCTGACCCTGACCGCCGGACCAATCTGTCCGCAGGGAACCTTAAAATTTCATTATGAGCCAGAAAACCTTTTTCAGCCAGCCTGGAATCGCGGGCCTCTTAAGGTCAAATTAGGGCCAGTCGGCGAGAAAATATGGAAATATGTAGTGTGTCACCATTTTTAATCAAGGTAGTAGGCGATGGAGCAAAAGCTTACCCAGTGTCGCAGGGAAAAGGGAGCGGTGGTCCCCAACCCGATTTTCCTTAAAGGCAAAACCCCCTCGCTGTAGGTGTCCGAAAATCTAATCAGGCGACCGCTGGCCTGGCGGCCGGTAATCCTTTCTATGATCCTCTTGACTGCCAGCAGGCCGAAAGGAATGGAATACTTGCCGCACCAGTAGGAACTTTTATAATCCAGGTAAGTCTGGCCCCAGAGCTCCCCGGTCAGGCCGGTGATTTTCTTCTCTGTGACTCGGCCCGTGAGATAGCTGTGGATGAGATTCCGGTCGAAGGCCAGGGCTTTTTCCCAGGCTTCCTGACCCTCGCCGAAGGCCAGGTTGTTGAAATCTTTTCCGTAATGATTGCCGTCGGCTGAAATCAAAAAGAAGACATCACGGCCGGGCTGGAGTTTGTTCTCCTTCATGTAAGCCGCTATAACCCGGGCCAAGTCGGCAGCAATTTCTTTCATCTTCTCCAGCGGCATCGGAGCCACCATGATGGGGGTAATCTTTATCTCTGGGTTGAAATATTGCAGGAAAGGAATCAAAGCTTCAATCGAATGCTCCAGTTCGTGGGCCCGACTGTTGACGGTAAAATAGTCAGCTTTCAGGTGAGCTTTCAGGTAAGACCTCAGGGGCGAAATTTCCACCGGTTTCAGGACTCCCGGCCAGAGGTCGTAATCGTCCAGGATGAGCTGGCTGTCCAGTCCCTTGATTTCATTGCGGACAGCACCATGGGTGACTCCAAAAATCACTGCTTCTTTCGTCCGGATCAGGTTGAATAGCGGGTAGTACAAGCGGCCGGCATAAAGATAATCATCATGCGGGGAAATGGCTGCCGCCAGTCCGGCCGAATCGAATTTTTCTTTTTCCTGGCTGGCCAGGTAGTCCACCAGGATTTTCATGCTGTCAGCTTGCCAGCAAAAGCCGACGTCGTCCCGGATGGGCCTGACCTTGGGCGGCTGGGACGACCCCAACCTCTCGCCGGCCGGAAGCAGACCGGTCAGGAAAATAACCAGGATAAAAACCAGGCCTGTGGACGAGACCTGGCCAAGGCCGCGCCGGTAAATTCCATTTTTTCCAGACATAGCCGCCTCCTGTTTTAGCTGTATATTGTTCCTCGCTGCCCAGGAATTCTTGAAAATCATCCTTACTGGTCCTGACTCTAACAGCATATTCATTTTATCTGGCCCTGGCAAATGACTCCACACCCGCGGCCGATAAAACGGAGCCACTACAAGACGATGGGAAGGGACGGTCCGGAACCGGGCGGGCTTTTTTCATCTCTTAAACATTTATGAGTCTTTCTCCTTTCTCTTTGATTATCACTGTTAATTGATAAGATATAGCCAGGCCGGTCCGGGCTCACTGGCCCGGTCAAAAAATATTTTTTTAAAAACAGTATTTTTGCCTGATTCTATGCTATAATCCTTGTGAACGATTATAAAGGACGAGGGCACGGGCCCTTATCGGTCATAACTCTCTCCTTTATAACGGAAATTTATTAAAGGAGAGATGTTATGAACA
>JANLGB010000047.1:6664-13186 GCA_024653405.1 Candidatus Saccharicenans sp. | reverse complement strand
GGGGCGGGTTGAGAGCCAACTATTTCCAGTCTGACCCGGGCCGTTCCCGGACCGACCATGTCCAGCATCCGAGCGGCGGCGTAGGACAGGTCAATAATCCGGCCCTTGACGAATGGACCGCGGTCGTTAATCCTGACTGTCACCTGACGTCCATTATCCAGGTTGGTTACCAGGACCATGGTGCCGAAAGGCAGGGTGGGGTGGGCCGCGGTCAGGTCATTCTGGTCAAAAATCTCGCGGCTGGAAGTCGGCCGGCCGTGAAATTCAGGTCCATACCAGGAAGCTAAGCCCGTTTCCACATAACCGGGAGACCCGGGGCTGGTCACTGGCCTGGAAGGCCGGCAGGAATAAAGAACGGCAACGAGCACCATCAGTAAAACGAATGGCCGCTTTTTCATCGGTCTTTATTTTGCCAGCATCCGCCCGGAAATTCAAACTGATTGACATCCCGGCCGAAATCAATAGACAATTAAGGAAGCTGACGAAAGAAATTGAAAGGAAATAAAGCAGGAGAGACGAATGAAGAAAATCGGACCAAGGAAGCTGGAAATACCGGAATCTCCTTACCGGGACCTGGAGTTTCTGGAATCACTTGAGGGCCGGACGCTGAGAATCCTCAGTGAATACGTCTGGCCCATGGCCAGGCTGGAAAAACTCAAGGTGGAAAGCACCATTCTCTTCCTGGGCTCGGCCAAGGCCAGCCCGGCCAGTTCCAATTCGATTCTTAATAAATATTACTGGGAAGCGGAAGAGCTGGCCTTCAGAATAACCAAGTGGGGAATGAACCTCAAGCCCAGAGGAAGAAAATACGTGGTTTGCACTGGCGGTGGACCGGGCATCATGGAGGCGGCCAACAGGGGAGCCACCAGGGCCGGCGGGAAGAGCATCGGCATGAATATCTCCCTGCCCCAGCCCCAGCTGCCCAATCCCTACATCACACCGGAGTTGAGCTTCACCTTCCATTACTTCTTCATGAGAAAATTCTGGCTGCTTTATAAAGCCCGGGCAGTTATTGCTTTTCCTGGGGGCTTCGGCACCCTGGATGAATTTTTTGAAATAATTACCCTGCTGCAAACGGGAAAGGTCTCAAGGAAAGAAGTTCTGTTGATTCTCTATGGTCAGGATTACTGGGACCGGGTGATAAATTTCCAAGCTCTGGTTGACTGCGGGGCCATTAGCCAAGACGATGTCAAGCTGTTTTCAGTTTTTTCTTCACCGCTCGAAACCTTTAATTTTCTGAAAAGATGCCTGCCGGAGATGGATTAGGAAGTCTGGCTCTGCCGCTCCAGGTTTCTTTTCTCTTTTTTTAAGTAAAGCAGCCAGAAGATGGCCAGCCCGACCATCACCCCGCTGATGTCTGCCAGCCAGTCTTTCCAGTCGCACTGCCTTCTGGGAACCAGGCTCTGGTGCAGCTCGTCCACCGCCCCGATAAAAAAGCCGGTCAAGGCTGTGAGATAGGCCCTGAGAAATGGCTGTTGCGGCAGGTTATAAAAAAAGCCCAGAGCCAGCAGGAAACCCAGGACCGCAAATTCCAGCCAGTGGGCCCCCTTGTCCCAGAAAAAAATACCGAACTTAAGTTTCAGGCTGCGCCCCGAGAGGAAAAATATCAAGCCGCAGTAGAGAAGAGCCGGGATAAAATAGAGCCAGCTTTTGTTAATTTTCATATCCACCAGGCCTTTCCTTAATAACAGCTATTTTACCAGCCGCCGAAATTAAAACAAGAGCTGTCGCGGCTGCTTTTCTTGACTATTGGAATGCGGTATGATATCAAACAAGAGAAAAAATGGACAAACAAACCACCTACCTCAATGGTCTGGAGTATCCGGGGAGATTCATCATTGCCGGGCAGTTCAAGTCCGGTGACGAGGTCTGCCTGGTCTATGGCCTGACCGGGCGCTCGCCGGCCAGCCAGGCCCGGCGCCTGGTTAAGAAAGAAAACGGTGTCTGGGTTGAACCCACCGACCCCGAGCTTATCCTGAAGGGCAAACCCGAGTTACTGATTTACCCGGCCATCATGTATTCTTCCGCCGGCGTAGTTGTCTCCAACGGCAAGCACACAACTGAAATCATGGGGGCCTTGGAGAATATAAAGCCGCCGGTTGTGGCTCTCGCCCGAGCCTTAAGAGAATGGAAATACGAGCCGGACGAACCGATTTATACCCCCCGAATCAGCCTGGCTTTTGCCGGCGGTTTCAGCCTGGCCATGAGCGTTATCAGGAGGGGAGAATTCGGCTCGGTAATCAGGAATTACTTCGAACTGCCTCTGGTTCCGGGCAAGGGCTGGTTGTTAATGACTTATATGGGCATCAATGTCGACCCACTGCCCTCATTTTTCGGTGAACCCATTTCTCTGGAGATGGTGGGCCAGTCGGCCGAGGAAGTGGCCAGGGAGGTTTATGCTTCGCTGGCTCCGGCTCCGGGCAAGCCGGACTTCCGGGTGGCCGTGGCCAGCCTCAGGGCTTCAGCCGAAAGCCAGGTCCAGGAAATCAAAATCATAAACAGGCATGAAGGATAGAGCCATGGAAACAAAAGATCAAAGAACTGCCAGGACCCAGTACCAAACGAGAGTCAGTGAGGATTTCCCCCTGTCCCTGACCGTAGGTGACACCAGGTTTGTCAAGAAGATTTCCATGCGCTACGGAGAAAATCCCGGCTACCCGGCCGCCTTCTACCAGGAAGAAGGAGCCACCGGCCCTAATATGGCCACCCTGGAGGTCTTGCAGGAAGGAACCAAGGGCCTGAGCTACATCAATGTTGGCGACATGGACCTGGGCCAGCGCCTGGCCAAGAAACTAACCGAGGTCTTTCCCGGTAAAGCCGTGGCCGTCATTATTAAGCACGAGATGCCGAGCGGAGTGGCCCTGGCTGACAGTGGGTTGGAAGCCTTTCAGAAAGCCTGGCAGACCGACCCTCTGTCTAATTTCGGGAGCGTCGATGTTTTCAATTTCCGGGTAGAAGAGGAACTGGCCCGGCTGCTGGTGGAAAGCCCCAGGAATATAGAAGTGGTCTATGCTCCCGACTTCAGTCCCGAAGCCCTGGCCGTTTTGGCCACCAGGAAAGTCCTGCGGGTGGTCCGAATGGGCACCCCGCTGGACCAGCCCTCGGTTGACAACGGGTTGGAAATAAAAAGAGTGGCCGGCGGCCTGCTGGTACAACAGCGGTTTAATTCCCGCATAGTGTCACCTGAATTCATCGATGTCGTTTCGCAAAAAAAACCGGACGAAAGCCAGCTCCAGGCTGCTCTGCTCTGCTGGAACGTAGCCTGCTTTACCAGGTCTAACGCCATCGTTATCGGTACCCATGATAAAATCCACGGCATCGGCTCCGGCCAGCGCAGCCGAATCGATGCGGCCGAGGACGCCATCCGGCTTTCCCACCGTGGCTACGGTCCCCTGGGGTGCGTCATGGCCTCTGACGCCTTCATGCCCTTCCCGGACGTGGTCGAACTGGCTGGAGGCAGTGGCATTACTGGGATCATCTATCCGCTGGGTTCGGTCAAGGACCAGGAAGTCATTGCCAGGGCTGATGAGCTGGGTCTGGTAATGATGGTCACCAGGAAACCCGGCGAGGTGGATTGCGAAAGATGCTTCCTGCATCGTTAATCGAACCAAAAGGAAACCCGTTCTGATTGCTCCCGTGAACCGGCCCAGAAAAAAGAAACCAGAACTTATTTATGTCATCCAAAAACATCTGGCTTCCCACCTACACTATGACCTGAGGCTGGAAGAAGGCGGTGTTCTGAAAAGCTGGGCCCTGCCCAAGGAGCCGCCGGAGATAGCCGGGCCGAAAAGACTGGCGGTGGAGGTGGAAGACCATCCTCTGGGCTATGAGAATTTTGAGGGGACGATTGCCGAAGGCGAATACGGAGCCGGCAAGGTTGAAATCTGGGATAAAGGGTCTTACCAGCTTCTGACCTCAAACGACAACCTCAAAGAGATATTGATTAAGGGCCAAAAGTTAAAGGGCGTCTATACTTTGGTCAAGATCAGGGGCCGGGAAAAGAGCCAGAAAAACCTTTGGCTCTTTTTCAAAAACAAGAACCAGGAAAAAGCCGGTTAGCAAATGAAAGACGTCGGCCAAGCCAAAAGTCAAATCGGTCTGAAAAAAAACTGGTGGCCGGTAGCCATTCTGGGCTTGCTTCTTATTCCCGGCTGCCGGGAAATAGGCCCTCCCCAGAAAGCGCCGACTTCAGTCAGCGACCTGGAAAATTCCTTTGAAACTATCAAGAATCTGGGACTGCAGCAGGAAAGGGCCCAGGAGTTCCTTAAGGCCATTACGGCTGTCGGCGGGCGGCTGACCGGGAGTCCGGAGGCCAGCCGGGCAGTAGAAATTGCCACCAAGCTAATGACCACTCTCGGTCTGGACCGGGTGACAACCGAGCCGGTTGAGGTCGGGCGCTGGGTCCGGGGCGAAAAAGAACAAGCCCTGGTTAAGAGCCAACAATTCGGCTGGCAGAGCCTGAACATCTGTGCCCTGGGAAATAGCCAAGGCACTCCGGCTGACGGCCTGGAAGCCGGAGTGATTGAAATCAGCAGTCTGGAAGAACTGGCCACCAGGAAGGACCGGGTCGCCGGCCGGATTGTGTTTTTTAATACTCCGATGGACAGGACCACGATTGAGCCGTTTGCGGCCTACGGCCGGGCGGCCCAATTCCGGGTTCACGGGGCCAGCCAAGCCGCTAAGTTCGGAGCGGTAGGCGTTGTGGTCAGGTCCAATACCTTCAGGCAGGATGATAATCCCCACACCGGTCTCATGGAATACGACCGGAACTGGCCAGCCATACCGGCCGCAGCCATCAGCACGGTCGGGGCCGAAAGACTGCACCTCTGGCTGCAACAGGACCCGGAGCTCAAGCTCTGGATCCGGATGAATTGCCGGCAGGAAAAACCGGTAGTGTCCGCCAACCTCATCGGCCAGCTCACCGGAGTGGAGAAACCAGAGGAGGTCATCCTGATAGGAGGTCATCTTGATAGCTGGGACCTCGGTTCTGGAGCTCATGACGATGCTGCCGGTTGTGCCGTGGCTCTGGAAGTTTTGCGGCTGATAAAAGAAGCCGGGCTGAAACCAAAAAGAACCATCCGGGCGGTGCTGTTCATGGATGAGGAATTCGGAGGAACCGGTGGCCGGGCCTACGCCGCTTCCGGGGCCAGGAAAGGGGAGAAACATCTGGCGGCCATAGAACAGGACCGGGGCGGGTTCGCCCCGCTGGGCTTGGCCTTCAGCCGGGAAGACCTGGCTCTGAAGCTCCAACCACTGGAGGAGTATTTACGGCCGCTGGGGATAAACTGGATTAGGACGGGGGGCGGGGGAGTGGATGTGGCTCCCTTAAAAGAACAGGGAACGGTGCTCGGGGCTCTGATTCCCGAGGCCCAGCGTTATTTTGATTATCACCACTGCGCTCTTGATGTGGCTGAAGCCGTCCATCCCAGGGAGCTGGAATTGCAGGCCGTGGTTCTGGCCCTGGTAGTTTATTACCTGGCCCAGGAAGGAGTTTGAGATGTACCTGAATTTTGTCTGGCATTTTCACCAGCCGATTTATCGTTTGCCGGATAGCCAGGAATTTATTCTGCCCTGGGTCAATTACCACGCCACAAGAAATTACTGGCAGATGCTAAGAATTGTTGAAGAGATTGAATTCCCTTGCACCATCAACCTGGTTCCCTGTCTCCTGGAACAGATTGAAGATTACGCCGCTGGCCGGGCGGTAGATGCGGTCTGGACCTCTCTGGAAAAACCTGCCGACCGGCTTTCCCCGGAAGAACAGGACGAAAAGATTTTTCCCTCAATTCCATTCGGAGAGCTCAGCCCGGGAGTTGCAGCTCAGGGTGCTGCGCTGTTTTTTTTCTCCTTTGCTCAAGCCCGAAGAAAAGACCAGGGATGAGCTCCTTGGCCTAAGACAGGATATTCTGAGCGGCCTTATCCCGTATTTTCAAAAGCTAGACGGCCGTCGCCTTTTAGAGCTGACCATTACGCCCTATTACCATCCCCTTCTGCCGTTGCTCATCGACCTGAGCCAGGCCCGGGCCGAGGCACCGGAGTTACCTTCGTTCCAGCATCCGGAAGATGCCGCCTGGCACCTAACCCGGGCCCGGGAATATTTCAAAAAAGTTTTTAACCATGTCCCTGCTGGTCTCTGGCCCTCCGAGGGAGCCCTGAGCCAGGAAGCCTGCGCCCTGATAGCCCGAACTGGCTTTGAATTCTGCCTGACCGATGAACACCTGCTCTGGAAGAGCCTGGACCACCGGCCCGACCTGTCATTGCTTTATCAGCCATATTCATGTGCCGGGACGACTATCTTTTTCCGCGACCGGGAATTATCGGACCTGATCGGCTTTGAATACCACCGCTGGCCGGCCGACCAGGCGGTGGAAGATTTCCTGAGAAAACTGGAAAAACGAGCCGCGGCGGTCTCGGGCCAAGCCGTTTGCTCCATAATTCTTGACGGGGAAAACCCCTGGGGTGCCTATAAGAACAATGGTCTCGATTTCCTGAGGCTGTTGCTGGAAAAGATCAAGTCGAAAC
>JANLGB010000047.1:0-6654 GCA_024653405.1 Candidatus Saccharicenans sp. | reverse complement strand
CCGGGAGAATATCTTAAGGCCCATCCACCGACAACCACCCTGGAACTGGTCCCGGGCACCTGGATGAGCAGCTTTTTTAAATGGGTCGGTCACCCGGAGAAAGTCGAGACCTGGAAGAGACTGGCCCAAAAACGCGAAAAAACCGGCTTCTCCAGCTACCTGGCTGTGGCCGAAGGCTCGGACTGGTTCTGGTGGGCCGGGGAAACCGAAGAAAAAGAATTTGAACTTCTGTTCCGGAGTTATCTGGAAAAATCTGAGATTAAAGATAGATGAAAATGGAAAAATTTATTTTTCTTTTTGCCGTTCATAACCACCAGCCGCTGGGCAACTTTCCCGAAGTCTACCGTCTGGCCTTCGAGCAAGCCTACTGGCCTTTTCTGGAAATCGTCAGCCGTTACCCCCGGTTCCGCTTTGCCCTGCACTTTTCCGGCTTTCTCTGGGATTACCTTTCAAAAGAAGGCAAGGAAGCCATCGAGCTTATCAAGCAGATGGTGGCTTCGGGCCAGGTGGAGCTGCTGGGCGGCGGCTATTATGAGCCGGTCCTGAGCCAGATACCGGAACGGGACCGCCTGGCCCAGCTGGGGCTGATGACCGAGTTTATCCAGGAAACCTTTGGCCTGAAGCCAGAAGGCCTGTGGTTGACCGAGAGGGTCTGGGAGCCACACTTGGCCAGCTTGCTCCATCGCTCCGGTTATCGATATACGCTGCTGGACGAAGAACATTTTCATTATGCCGGCGTCAAAAACATTCACGGTTATTATGTGACGGAAGATGAGGGTCTCAAGTTCCTGGTGTTTCCGATTGACAAAACTCTTCGCTACTACATCCCCTTCAGGCCGTTAACCGAGCTCCAGGCCTACTTTGATAAAATCAGGAATTCAGGCTGGAATACGGCCATAATCGGGGATGATGGGGAAAAATTCGGCCTGTGGCCCGGTACGAACAAATGGGTCTATGAGGACGGCTGGCTTAAAAATTTTCTGGAATTCCTGGAAAACAGCCCGGTAGAGATGATGACCTTCAGCCAGTACCTCCGGCAGATTCCGCCCCTGGGCCGGGTTTATCTGCCGCCGGCTTCTTATGAGGAGATGATGGAATGGGTTCTGAGTCCTGAACAGCAGAGGGAATTCATCCAGCTCAAGAACAGCCTGCCCCCGGAAGCCAGACGTTTCTTGAGGGGCGGTCTTTACCGTGATTTTTGCCTGAAATATCCTGAAGCCCACCACCTGCGCTGCCGGCAACTTCAGGTTTCAGCCGAAGTCAGTCAGAGCGAAGACCAGGCCGCCAGGCTGGATCTTTACCAGGCCCAGTGCAACGACGCTTATTGGCACGGAGTGTTCGGAGGACTGTACCTACCACATCTCAGAAGGGCTGTTTATGAAAAATTGATCGCGGCCGAACTCAAGATTCCGTTTACGGGCAGCTGGGAAAATTTTGATTTCGACCTGGACGGCGAGGAGGAATATGTCCTTAAGACACCTTCCTTCTTTCTCTGGGTCAAACCCGGTTGCGGTGGCGGGATTACCGAGATTGATGACCGCCATCATGGCACCAACCTGACCGATGTCCTGACCAGGCGCCAGGAATTCTATCATCTGTATGCGACTTCTCACGGAGAAAATTCTGAAGGAAAATCAATCCATGAACTGAGCCGGAGCCTGCCCCCCGAAGCCGACCAATGGCTCAAGTTCGATAATTACCGACGTCTGTCCTTTTTGGAAAGGTTCCAGCCTGCAGACATCGGGCCCGAACAATACGAAGAAATTTATTACCGGAATCCGGGACCGTTGGTCGGGCAGCCCTTCTCGGCCCGGCTGGAGGAAGAGACCCTAGTGCTGGAGCGAGTGGCCTCGGTGGAGCTGAGCGCTGGGAAAATTCAACTCGGCCTGAGAAAGAGAATCAGGGCCGGTCGAAAAGCTCTGCTGTTCGTGTACGAAATTGAGAACCTGGAAGATAAAGCTCTAGACCTGACTTTCACCTCAGAGTGGAACCTGGCTTTCTTCGACCAGGAGTTCAGGCTTGAGGACAGGCGGGTGGAATTTTATCAGGGGCAGCTGCTGTTAGAAGCCCCGGAAGCTGAAGCCATCTGGGTCTTTCCGCTGAAGACTGTTTCCCAATCGGAAAGAGATTTTGAAGTCATCACCCAGGGTCGCAGTTTTCACTTCGTCTGGCGGTTGTCGCTGGCCGGCCTGGAGAAAAAATTAACCTTTCTGACCCTGCGGGAGCGCGACTGACTCTGTCCGCGGTAGCTAATAAATCCCCGAAAATCTTCTCTAACCAGATTTATATGGTATAATTTAGGCTGACCAACAACCCGAAGAAGGGAAAGGTAATGATGAAGCCCTCCGACCATGGAAAAAAATACTTTTGCCTGGTACTGCACAGTCACATCCCATACGTTCTGAATCACGGCACCTGGCCCCACGGGACCGATTGGTTGTACGAGGCGGCAGCTGAAACCTACCTGCCGCTTCTAGACGTGCTCAGCCGCCTGGAGAAGGAGGGCCTTAAATCAGGGCTGACCATCAGCTTCACCCCGGTTCTGGTGGAGCAGCTCAAAAGCCAGAAGTTTGTTCAGGGTTTCATTGATTACCTCACGATGAAACTGGAAGCAGCCGTCAACGATTATCTCTACTTCCAGCGCTCTGGCCAGAAAGAGTTACTGCCACTGGCGCTTTTCTGGCGCCAATGGTACGAAAAAATTTTCCGGCTGTTTGTGGACGACTGCGGCTCCGACCTGGTTGGGTCCTTCGCCCGCTTTCAGGAGAGCGGTCAGGTGGAAATCATGACCTCGGCTGCCACCCACGGGTACCTGGCTCTGCTTTCCCGGGATGAAAGCGTCCGACACCAGGTGCAACAGGGACAGTTGGTCTATAAGCGGTATTTCGGCCGCCGGGCGGCCGGCTTCTGGTTGCCGGAATGCGCCTATCGTCCCGGTTATTCCTGGAAGCCGCCGCTGGGAGAGGCCGAAGCCTACTCGAGAAAAGGTCTGGATGAAATTCTGGGAATGGAAGGTCTCAGCTATTTCTTCGTCGATGCCCACCTTCTCAAGGGCGGAGAAGCCCGGGGGGTGTACCTGGAAAAATTTCCGGCCCTGCGTCACCTGTGGGAAAGATACCGGGAAAAATTCAAGGCCGAACCGGTCCGGCCGCAGGACCCTTACCAGCCCTACCTGGCTCACCCCTCGCATCTCAGTTTCTTTGCCAGAGACGAGGTTTCGGGCAAACAGGTCTGGAGCCGTTTCCAGGGTTATCCGGGCGAGGCCAATTATCTGGAATTTCACAAGAAGCATTTTCCCGGCGGACTCCGCTACTGGCGGATAACCGGCCCCAGGGCTGACCTGGCCGATAAGACCCCTTATGATTACCAGCAGGCGCTGGACAGGGTGGAAGCCCATGCCAGCCACTTTGTCTGGTTGCTGAACGAAACCTTGAAAGATCACCAGACCGGAGTGATTCCCTCACTTTATGATACTGAACTCTTGGGACACTGGTGGTTCGAGGGACCGGAATGGCTCTACTGGGTGGTTAAAAAGCTGCAGCAACCGGATTCAGTCGTCAAACCGGCCACCGCTTCCCGTTGCCTGGAAGAAATTCCCCCTGGATTGATAATTTCCCTGCCGGAAGGTTCCTGGGGTGAAGGTGGCTATCACTGGATCTGGCTCAACGAGGATACTTCCTGGATCTGGTCCAGAATTTACGAGCTAGAAAATAGATGCCGCTGCTTGCTACAAAATGTCTCAGAGCTCAACCGGATAAACCCCCGGTTGCTCAAGCTGCTGTTCCAGGAAAAGTTCTTGCTGGAAAGCTCGGACTGGCCCTTCCTGATTTCTACTATGACCGCCAGGGATTACGCTGAAGCCCGGGCCAGCCTCCACGTTGAGAGGGCCCGGCGGGTGCTGGAACTGCTGGAAAAACAGGTCCAGTTGACCGCGGAGGAAATTTTCTTCCTGGATAAAATCGAAGAAGAAGATTCTATATTCAAGGAGATAGTGCTGCCCGATGGAAACATTCTATAAAAAAGTCCTGGTCATGATTCTTTGCGGCGGGAAAGGGGAGAGGCTCTATCCCCTGACCAGGGATAGGGCCAAGCCCTCGGTGCCCTTTGCCGGAAGCTACCGGATAATTGATTTCAGCCTGTCTAACTCCCTGAATTCTGGCTTCCGCAAAATAGCCCTGCTGACCCAGTACAAATCGCTTTCATTGGAAAGACATATTCTGCAGGGCTGGAGCATCTTCCACCCGGAGAGCAATGAATACATTATTTCTCTTCCAGCCCAGGGTCGGGTCAGCGAGCACTGGTATGAGGGTACGGCCGATGCCGTCTTCCAGAACATCTATACCATCCAGCAGGAAAACCCGGACATCATCCTGGTCTTGTCCGGCGACCATGTCTACCGGGCTGATTACCGGAAAGTCCTGAAGTTTTTTCTGGACAAGAAAGCCGAGGCCGTGGTTATGACCCATACCTGGCCGGTGGCCGAATCCAGCCGGTTCGGGGTAATCGGCATCGACCAGAACCACCGCATCATCAACTTCTCCGAAAAACCCCGGAAACCATTTCCTTTGCCCTGGTCGCCCGAACAGGCCTTGATCTCCATGGGGGTTTACCTTTTCTCCACGCCAGTGCTGGTCAAGGCTCTGATCAAGGATGCCCGCAACCCGAAATCCAGTCATGATTTCGGCAAGGATGTCCTGCCGCTGTTGATTAGAGAAAACGAGGTTTATGCCAATATCTTTGATGATTACTGGCAGGACATAGGAACCATAGATGCTTATTGGCAGGCTAATATGGATTTCCTCGGAGCCAACCCGCCCATCAGGCTGAACGACCCCGGCTGGCCCATCAGGACCTATAAACCGCAGTATCCGTCCTCCTATCTGAGCGGCGGCCAGATCCACAATTCAATTATCGGGGAAGGCTGCCAGATACTGGGCGGGATCATCCGTAACTCAATTCTATCTTATGGAGTGACGGTGGAAGAGGGAGCGGTGGTGGAGGAATCAATCATCTTCGAGGGCACGGTTATCAAAAAAGGGGCCCGGGTAAAAAAGGCCATTATCGATAAGAATGTCATCGTCCCGGAAAACTTTACCCTCGGACTGGAGAGCGATCAGGACCGCTGCTATTTTAAGATTAGCCCCAATGGCATCAGGGCGGTGCCCAAAGGCTGGAGGCTAGAATGATCAATACCTACCGGATGCAGCCGGCCAACTTCCATCCCGATACTCCAAAAGAACTGGTTCTTCTGTCAATCATCGCCCAGAGCTTCTTTCAGCCGTTTTCACTAGAAGATAATCTGCTGGTCATTCTGACGGCCCTGACTTCCGGAGCCGGCATCGGTTTTAACCGGGCCACGTTGTTTTTGACCGAAGGAGATAAACTCAAAGCCACCATGTGGCTGGGACCGCGATCCCCGGAAGAAGCCGAAGCCATCTGGACCATGCTTAGCTCGCCCGGGCTGGGTTATGCTGAGATTGTCGAGCACAACCGGGAGCTGGTTAGCCGGATCCTGCCCGACCTGCAGCCCAGGCTCAGGTTGCTCACCTATAACCTGGAAGATGAAAACCTGAAGCTGCCGGCCCTGGCCGCCAGGAACAAGGAGATAATTCTGGTCAGCCAGGCCAGCTCCGACCCGGCCGTTGACCGGACTTTTCTGGATTTTGTCCAGGTGGATGAATTTCTCTGTCTGCCGCTGGTGGCCCGCAACGAGGTCATGGGCGAAATCGTGGTAGACAACGGCATTACCCACGCCCCGATCAAAGGCAAGGATATCGAGCTGGCCAGCCTTTGCGCCCTGCTGGCCGGCAATTACATCTATACCACCAAGCTCTACAAGAAGGTGCTGGAAATGGAGAAGATGGCAGCCCTGGGAGAAATGGCCGCTTTCATCTCCCATCAACTCCGGAATCCGATCGTGGCCATAGGCGGTTTTACCCGCCAGCTGCTGGACCAACCCTGCGAACGGGAAAAATGTAACCGCAACCTGCACATAATTCAGCAGGAAATCCAGCACCTGGAAAATATCATTTTCCGGATGAGCCATTTCCTGAAGATAAAAATCAAAGAACTGGTTCCCATAGATTACCGCCCGATTCTGCTGAGTATTCCGGACAGACCGGATATCAAGGCCAAGACCAGGGACAAGAGAATATCCATCAGCCTGCCCGAAGACACTTCTCTCATCCTCTGCGACCCGGTTTACTTCGAAGAGGCCATCGTCAACCTGCTGGACAATGCCCTGGACGTGACCCCGCCCGGCGGCCTGGTCTACATCCGGGCCTGTCGCAGCAACAGGAAATGGGTGACTATCACCGTCAAGGATTCCGGTCCGGGCCTGGATGAAAAGAGCCAGACCAGGATGTTTAGCCCGTTCTTTTCCACCAAGGAAAGCGGGCTCGGTCTGGGCCTGCTGTTCGTCCGGCGGGTGCTGGAATCCTGCGGCGGCAAGATCGAGGTCCGGAGCAAACCCGGGCGGGGAACCATGTTCAGACTGTACTTCTTAGCCAGAGAAAGGGGGCAATCATGAAAAGAATACTGCTGGTAGAAGACGACCGGAGTCTGAGCCTGCTTTACCAG
Source organism: Candidatus Saccharicenans sp. (assembly GCA_024653405.1). GTDB lineage: Bacteria > Acidobacteriota > Aminicenantia > Aminicenantales > Saccharicenantaceae > Saccharicenans. The sequence continues at coordinate 75 of JANLGB010000047.1, read as the reverse complement.
GAAGAACTCACCAGGGAAGGCTATGAGGTGGTTCTGGCCGGAGATGCTGAATCGGCCCTGGAAAAAATTAGCGCT
>JANLGB010000046.1:12437-13340 GCA_024653405.1 Candidatus Saccharicenans sp. | reverse complement strand
CAAGGAGCTTTACTCCGGCCAGGGAGAGAGAAAATTTGACGTCAACCTGATGAGCACTGTCTATGAGCAACCTTTCGAAGTTACCGCGGTCAGCGGCCCTTCTTTCCCTGAAGAAAGCGACAACCCCCTGGTGCTTGGCGGACACTTTGACGGCTGCCGCCTGGGCTTTGACCTGGGGGCCAGCGATTTCAAAGTTGCCGCCGTCCAGGAGGGGGAGGTGGTCTTCAGCCAGGAAATTCCCTGGAATCCCCAGGAGCAGGCCGACCCGGAATATCATTACCGCCATTTGCAACAAGGACTGAGACTGGCCGCTTCGCACCTGCCCCGGGTCCAGGCCATCGGGGGCAGCGCCGCCGGCATTTATATCAACAACCAGGTCAGGATAGCTTCGCTCTTCCGGGCCGTGCCCCGGGAACTGTTCGAAAAACGAGTCAAGAACCTCTTTCTGGACCTGCAGAAAGAATGGGGCGTTCCGTTTGAAGTTATTAACGACGGAGAAGTTACCGCCCTGGCCGGTTATCTCAGCCTGAACCGGACGGCCGTCCTGGGCTTGGCCATGGGTTCGAGCGAAGCCGGTGGTTACCTGAACCGTCAGGGCCACCTGCCTGGCTGGCTGGATGAGCTGGCCTTTGCCCCGGTTGACCTGAATCCAGAAGCCGCCATTGATGAATGGTCCGGAGACCGTGGCGTCGGAGCCATGTATTTTTCCCAGCAGGCGGTGAACAAGCTGGCCCTGGCTGCTGGTTTCCAGTTTGCCGCAGAAGAAAGGTTGCCGGAAAGGCTCAAGAGAATCCAGGGCCTGGCCGAAAAAGGCGATGACCGGGCTATCAGGATTTTCCAGGATATCGGGGTTTACCTCGGATATACGGCCCAGCTCTATTCTCTCTTCTATGACTACCAGAC
>JANLGB010000046.1:340-12427 GCA_024653405.1 Candidatus Saccharicenans sp. | reverse complement strand
ACCGGCGCCGGAGGTCACCCGGCGCCGGTGGTGAACTAATTAGACAAGAGGCAGAGCGGGTCCTGGCCCTGGAATTTCCAGAACTCCGGGAAAAAGTGGAAATCTATCTGACCGATGAAAAAAGCCGCCGGGTGGGCCAGGCCGTGGCTGCCGCCACTCTGCCTGAAATCTCTAAGGAAGGATGACTGGACATGGAAATCATAGTTCAACCCGACAGTCAGAAAGCCAGCTGGCTGGCAGCCAGGCTGGTCAGAAAGCTGATACTGGAAAAACCCCATCCCGTTCTGGGGCTGGCCACCGGCAACACACCCCTGCAGCTTTACAAATACCTGGTCCAGATGTATCGGGAGGAAGGCCTGGACTTCAGCCGGGTGGTTACTTTCAACCTGGATGAATACGTGGGCCTGTCGCCCGACCATCCGGCCTCCTTCCACCGCTTCATGTGGGACAACTTCTTCGGCCAGATAAACATCAAACCAGAAAACGTGCACATCCCTGACGGCCTGGCTCCTGACATCCAGACTTACTGCGAAAAATACGAACGAGAAATCAAGGAAGCTGGCGGAATCGATATCCAGATTCTCGGGCTGGGCACCAACGGCCACATCGGCTTTAACGAGCCATCATCCTCATTAAGCTCCCGCACCAGGATCAAAACCCTGACCGACCAGACCCGGAAAAATAATGCCATTTTTTTCGGTGGCGAAGACAACGTCCCCTACCATGCCATCACCATGGGCATCGGGACGATTCTGGAAGCCCGGACCTGCCTGCTGCTGGCCTTTGGCAAGAAAAAGGCCAGAGCCATTGCCCTGGCCGTGGAGGGACCGATTACGGCCATGGTACCGGCCTCGGCCCTGCAGCTTCATCCCCGGGCCATCGTTCTTCTCGACCGAGAAGCCGCTTCCGAACTGAAACACCTGGACTACTACCAGTGGGTATATGAACATAAACCGGAATGGCAGAAACTTTGACTTCAGCCGGCCTCCCGTCTTTGACTTGATTTTCCCGCCTGTGATATAAGAATCTAACCTGAATTTTAAGGGAAGGACTTTAAGATGCATCTGACGACACTGGACTGGGTGATCGTGATCGTTTCCATCAGTATCTGTTTTCTTCCGCCCTTGATCCTCAGCCGCCGGGCGGGCAAGAATACGGCCGAGTTTTTCACCTCGGGCCGAGCGGCACCCTGGTGGCTGATAGGCATTTCCATGGTAGCCACTACCTTCAGCACCGACACCCCCAACCTGGTCACCAACATTGTCCGGAATAACGGCGTGGCCGGCAACTGGGTGTGGTGGGCTTTTCTCCTGACCGGCATGATGACCGTGTTTTTCTATGCCCGGCTGTGGCGGCGGTCTCAAGTCCTGACCGACCTGGAATTTTACGAGTTGCGTTACGCTGGCAAACCGGCTTCTTTCGTCCGCGGGTTCAGGGCTATTTACCTGGGGCTGTTCTTCAACTGCGTTATCATGGCTTCAGTCAACCTGGCCGCGGCTAAAATTGCCAACGTCATCCTGGGCTGGCCTATGGCCAGGACTCTCATTATCTGCAGTATTATCAATGTAACTTTTGCCGCCCTGGCCGGCCTCTGGGGGGTCCTGGTAGTGGACCTGATTCAATTCGGCATCGCTATGACCGGAGCTTTTTCTGCAGCCATTTTTGCCCTCAAGCAGCCGGAAATTGGCGGATTGTCAGGCCTGTTTTCCAAGCTTGATGCCAGGACCATAGGCCTGTTGCCCGATTTTGGCAACTGGACGGTGGCCCTGTCGATCTTCATCATCCCGGTGGCCGTCCAGTGGTGGTCGGTCTGGTATCCAGGAGCCGAACCCGGCGGCGGCAGCTACATCGCCCAGAGGATGCTGGCTGCCAGAAGCGAAAAAGATGCCCTGGGTGGAACTCTGTTCTTCAATTTCGCCCACTATGCCCTCCGACCCTGGCCCTGGATTCTGGTGGCCCTTTGCTCTTTCATAATTTATCCCGACTTAGCCGACATCCAGAAGGCCTTCCCCGGGGTTGACCCCAGGCTGATCGGGAACGACATGGCCTACCCGGCCATGCTCCGGTTCCTGCCTTCCGGTTTTCTGGGAATCATGGTGGCCGGACTGCTGGCCGCCTACGTCTCCACCCTGGTCACCCACCTGAACTGGGGTAGTTCTTACGTGGTCCATGATTTTTACCGCCGCTTCCTCAAGCCGGGAGCCGATGAGAAACATTACGTGGCCGCCGGCCGGATGATGACCGTCATCCTGATGGTCCTGGCCAGTCTGCTGACTTTCGTCCTGGAATCGGCCAAGGCCAGCTTTGACCTGATGCTGTCCATCGGGGCCGGGACCGGATTGATTTACTTGCTGCGCTGGTTCTGGTGGCGGATAAACGCCTGGTCAGAAATCGCGGCCATGGCCAGCTCCTTCTCGGTAGCCGTTTATTTCTTCGTCAGGGGCAAGATGGGACAGCCTGTGCCTCAGCATATTTCTCTTCTGGTGACCATTGTTTTCACCACGGTGGTCTGGTTGTTGGTTACTTACCTTACCAGGCCCGTCAGCCGGGAGAAGCTCATTTCCTTCTACCAGCTGGTCAAACCGGCCGGCCCGGGCTGGAATAAGATCAGGCAGGAGGCGGGGCTGGAAAATTCTCCCGACAGTCTGACCCTGTCTTTTGCCGGCTGGGTGGCCGGATGCCTGTTCGTTTATTCGGCGCTGTTTGGGACCGGCGCCTACATCTATAGCCGGTGGTCGCTGGCCATTTTCTGGACTGTTCTGTTCGTGGTCAGCACCTTCTCCCTGATCAAGATAATGGGAAAAATTTGGGCCGGAACTGGCCAGAAAAAATCTACTGTCTAATACTACCAAGGAGGCTGGCATGTACGCTCTGGGGCTTGATTCCGGCACCCAAGGGACCAAAGCCCTGGTGGTCAACATCGAATCAGGAGAAGTCGTCGGCCGCGGTTATGCCCGGCACAGGATGATAGAGGGACTCAAACCGGGCCAATCGGAACAGGACCCTGGAGAATGGCTCCTGGCCCTGGAAGAAGCCCTGTCCCAGGCCATAAAGACAGCGGCCATAGATACAAAGGATATTGTCTGTCTGGGTATTTCAGGTCAGCAACATGGCTTTGTCCCACTGGATAAAGACCACCAGCCAATACGCCCGGCCAAACTCTGGAACGACACCTCCACCGTAGAGGAAACAGAAGAAATCATCAGGGGTCTGGGCGGGAAAAAAGTCTTCATCGAAAAGCTGGGACTCAGCCTGGCCGTCGGCTATACCGCCTCTAAAATTCTCTGGCTTAAAAAGCATGAGCCAGAAAATTATGCCCGTTTGCGGCTGATTCTCCTACCACATAATTACCTGAACCTATACCTGACCGGCCGTCCTCACATGGAATACGGGGATGCCTCCGGGACTGGCCTGATGGACATCAGAAACCGCCGCTGGCACCAGGAAGCCCTGCGGGCCATCGACCCCGAGCTGGAAGGAAAACTTCCGCCCCTGTCCCACCCGGCTGAACCGGTAGGATATATTCGGCCAGAAATAGCTGCCAGGTTCGGGTTGGGCCGGGTTTTGGTAGCAGCCGGCGGCGGCGATAACATGATGGCGGCTGTTGGCACCGGCAACGTTACCCCTGGTCTGTTGACGGTCAGTCTGGGGACCTCTGGTACCATATTCTCCTACTCGGATAAACCTTTCTTCGACCCTGAAGGAGAAATCGCTGCTTTCTGCGATAGCACCGGAGGCTGGCTGCCCCTGCTCTGCACCATGAATGTCACCAACACCACCGAATTGCTGAAAGAACTACTGGCCCTTAATAACGAAGAGCTGGAAGCTCTGGCCGCCGGCGCCCGGCCAGGAGCGGCCGGCCTGATTTTCCTGCCCTTTATTGACGGAGAAAGGGTCCCGGTCCTGCCAGAAGCTTCGGCAGTTTTTTTCGGCCTGACCCGACAGAATTTCAACCGGCAGAATCTGGCCAGGGCCGTCATGGAAGGAACAATCTTAAACCTGGGCTATGGGTTTTCCCGAATGCAAGCCCTGGGTCTCCAGGCCAGGGAAATCAGGGCTACCGGAGGCGGGGCCCGGAGCCGGACCTGGCTTCAGGTCCTGGCCGATGTTTTTGCTACCCCGGTGACAACCTTAACGGAGCCGGAATCAGCCGCTTACGGAGCGGCCCTGCAAGCCATTTGGTGTTACAGGCTTCAGAAAAAGGAACGAGTCGAACTGGCCCACCTGGTTGAGAAAATGGTTAGAAAGGATGTCCTGGCCGCCATTCCCCGTCCGGAAATATCAGCCCTTTACCAGGAACTCCAGGCCAGGTTCAATTCGCTCTTTAAGACTCTATCTTACGAATTCGGTCAGCAGCGCCGCCTGGTTAGAACCAGGTTTTAATGCTTGTGCAGGTCTTTGTGCATTATTCTCCGGGCCAGTATCTTTCTTTCTTCCGGTAACAGCAGGGCCAGCTGCTGGCTGAGGTTTTCGTCCTCCTCTTCTTCCAGCATCCTGGTCACGTAGTCGATTATGCTTGAAGGAAAGACCAGGTCACGCTCGTACAGGTCCCGTTTTTCCCTGAGAACCCGGGCTGACTCCTGGCAGCTTCCCGGCAGCTGCTTCAGGCTTTCCAGCAATTTCCTGTCCCTGAAGATGTTGCCGCTGACATACAGATTCTCAGCCAGCTCGGCTGCCTGTTTACCCCAGATGCCAGCAGTCTCCGGGTTAAGAGCCCAGTCGGCGGCCATGGTCAACCCGGCCAGGAAAAGATGGATCAAAGCGCTGCCGTCGGCCGTTCTCATTTCCACCGTCTGACGGCTTTCCGGAGATTCGAAGGTTTCCATTTCCCTGGGGTTAACCAGGGCTGACAGGTTGCTGACTCTGGTCCAGCCCAGAGGAACCCTAATCATAGCGCTGCGGTTAAGGTCGCTCCAGCAGATTCTGGTGGGAGCTTCCTGGTTGGGCACCAGCCTGAAATAAGAAGAAGCCACGGTATTGCCAAAAGCGGTCAGGGAATCGGCATAATGACAGAGACCCCCGATGAGCAGGCGAGCTTCCTGGCTGAGGCTTCCGTCAGGACCGGTCATTATGTTTTTTCCCTCGCGCCTCAATTCCAGGTGAAAATGAAGACCATTACCGGCAATGCCCTCTTCTAACTTGGGGGTGAAAGTGGCCACCTGGCCGTGGCGGTAGGCCACGTTGCGAATTATCCAGCGAGCCAGGACCAGGTGCTCGGCACATTCTTCCACCGGTTCGGGCAGGAATTCAATTTCCAGCTGCTCGGCTGTCTTGCCGTTGATTTCTTCCGCTTCGCTCTCCACCCGGTCCAGATAGCCCACCTCGCTATGGGCATACTTGACCGCCCCGGAAAGCTGGGTAATCAACCTGACCATTTCGTCCAGTACGCTACCGCTCTTAACGAAGGGGGAAGACGAATGATAACCCCTCTGTTTCTGGGCGGGATAAATTCTGGGCTGGTCACTCAGCAGGAAAAATTCCAGCTCCCCCAGGGCCCTGAGCTCCAGGCCGGTATGCTCCCGGAACACCTGGTGAGCCTTGAGCAGAATATTATCCACAATGAAGCGCACCGGCAGGCCCTCGCCGTCCAGGTAACGGCAGATAAAATCCAGGCTTTTGTCATCGAAGGGATTTAGAAAAGCCGAACGGTAAACGGGAACAACGTACAGGTCGGACAGTCCGGCATCTACCAGTCCCTTGTAGAGAGAGGAACCGTCGACCCTTTCCCCCTCGGCCAGGATGGTTTCGGCCTGTAGCGGGCTGGCCACGGGAATTTTAAGCTCCTTGAGCTTGCCGTCCAGGCCGATGTAATGGAAGGTAATTTTCTCCAGTTTTTTCTCCTCAATGAGCTTGAGAAAATCCTGCCGCCTAAAATCTCTGGGTTCCTTATCCAGCAAAACCGCTACCGGATTGGACAGGGCATATGACCTTTTCGAAACCATCTTAACCTACCTTAAGATCAATTATAATTCCGGCTGACCGGCTAAAGAGCTAATATTTTAAGTTAAATCAAGCAGTTCTGACAAGTCCCGGTCTGCCCGACTGTATTGCCAGCCATAATTTAGTCGTCTCAAGCCGGTGAAATAGATTTATCAATAGAGCAAATAGGGCTGCCTCAACCTGGCGAACTCTTCCAGGCCGGGCTCCAATTCCCGGACTATTTCTGGGGGCGACTGGCCTGATTCCAGGGCTAGGCGAATATCCGAATTGCCCATAATCTTATCGAAATAATCGGCATGGAATTCAAACCGGTCCGGGTACATTTGCTTGATGGTGGCGATTATCCACAGAGCCGTCAAGAACGGCCGAAAGGATTGTCGGTCGGTAACATGAAGCTGGCAGCCACCGCACAATTCGCCGCGGTACTTGGAAAACCAGGGGGTAAACCAGGCTTCTCGGAATATAACCCCGGGGAGACCAATTTTATTAAGCCGCTCGGTCAGTTGATAACCGTCTATCCAGGGGGCCCCGAACAGCTCGAAAGGCCTGGTCGTCCCCCGACCCTCGGAGATATTGGTCCCTTCCAGGTAAACCTGGCCCGGGTAGACGGTGGCCGTTTCGGGAGTGGGCATGTTGGGCGAGGGCATGACCCAGGGTAGGCCGGTCTGGTCGAACCACATCTCCCGGCGCCAGCCTTCCATCGGGATGACGGTCAACCTGGCCTTGGTCTGGAGAAAGCGGTCATTGAATAGCCTGGCCAATTCTCCGACCGTCATTCCATGGCGCTGCGGAATGGGATAAAGTCCTACAAAAGAGCTGAATTCAGGATACTGAAGCAGGCGGCCTTCCAGGATCACTCCGCTGACCGGGTTCGGCCGGTCGAGGACGATAAACTCAATCCCCAGGCTGGCGCACATCTCCAGGGCATAGGCCATGGTGGCAATGTAGGTGTAAACCCTGGTTCCGACATCCTGGATATCGAAAATCAGGACATCGATACCCTCAACCATGGCTTTTTCCGGTACCTTGCCCGCATGCTGGGTGTCGAAGGACCGCATATATTCATCGATATTCCTGAGCATGCCCGGGTCGGGCTTGAAAGACTGACCATAAAGGCTGAAGACCGGAAGCTCCAGTTTATCATCAAAGTAGAAAGGCACATATTCCCCGGCCTGGGCGTTGCCCCTGATGCCGTGCTCGGGGCCGTAAAGGGCTACCAGGTTTATCTCCGGATGTTCTTTGAGCAGGCGGGCAGTAGACCGCAGCTTCCTGTCAACTCCGGAAGGGTTGGTGATCAAGCCCACCCTCTTACCGCGGACCAGGTCCAGGTGTTTTTCCAGGAAAACTTCCACTCCCGGTTTGACCGCCACCGGTCCGGTCTTTTCCGGATGGGCCGTATTTTGCTTATGGCAGGAGAGCAGCGGAAACAGCAGGCCAAGAATAAGGACTGAGACGTAAATCAGATACGACTTTCTTCTGCCCGGAACAGTTTTCATGCTAGCCACCAGTGCCTTAAAAAAACTTTTTCCGCCTTGATTATAAACAAAGCCAGAAGAATAAGAAAGAATTTAAGTCAACTCCGACCGGCCCGAGATGATGGCCAGGCTGGTCTGGCTTGATATTAAGGCAGCCAGATAATAAAATCAGAATCGCCACCATCAGTAGAGTAAAGGTTTTGACCATGAGACAGAAAAAACTTTTTAATCGGAAATTCGGGAGTTGGCCGCTGCTTCTGGCCGTTCTCTTTCTTTTATCCGCCGCCTGCAGCCAGCCTGAACATTTCCTGAAAGACCGGGCCTACCGCCGGCTGGTCCACCGGCAGTTCCAGATAAGGGCCGAACTGGCCCGGGGCCGGCAGCAGGAGCTTTTCTCGGTGCTGAAAGGTTTGACCCTGGAAGAACGGGAAGCTCTGGAGTTTCTTTACGCTTTTATGCCTTTGAGCGACCTGGCCAACCACGACGGCCAGTATTTCCTGGAGCAAGTCCGGACGGCCCTCCAGGCCAAGGAATATTTCAGCTGGGGCCGGGAAATCCCGGAAGACATTTTTCGCCATTTTGTCCTTCCCTACCGGGTAAATAACGAAAACCCGGACCGGGCCCGCCAGGTATTTTTTGAAGAACTCAAAGATAGGATAAAAGGCCTGGACATGTACCGGGCGGCCCTCGAAGTTAATCACTGGTGCCACGAAAAAGTGACCTACCGGCCGACCGATGAGCGAACTTCAGCTCCCCTGGCCACGGTCAAAACAGCCTTTGGCCGCTGCGGCGAAGAGTCCACCCTCACAGTGGCTGCCCTGCGGGCGGTCAGCCTTCCGGCCCGCCAGGTTTACACTCCGCGCTGGGCTCATACCGACGACAATCATGCCTGGGTCGAGGTCTGGGTCAACGGCCGCTGGTATTACCTCGGAGCCTGCGAGCCCGAACCCGAGCTCAACCGGGGCTGGTTTTCCGGCCCGGCTAAGAGAGCCATGATGGTGCACACGACAGTCTTTGGCCAGTACCGCGGACCGGAAGAAATACTGCAAAAAACTGACCTCTACACCAGGATCAACCAGCTGCCGATGTATGCCCCAACCACCCGGCTAACGGTCGAAGTCAGAGACAACCGAGGAATGGTAGTTCCCGGGGCCAGGGTGGAGTTCTGCCTTTATAACTATGCCGAATTCTATCCCCTGGTCAGCCAGGTCAGCGACGAACGGGGGCAGGCTTCCATCCTCACCGGGTTGGGTGACCTGCTGGTCCTGGCTTATAAAGATAACCTCCTGGCCTGGCAAAAGGTGACGGCCGGGGCCACCGACCGCCTGGTCCTGACCCTGAGCGAACCAGATTTTTCCGAGCGCCAGGTTGACCTGGATATTATCCCACCCGTGGCTCGACCGATGGAGCCCGCTGACCCGACCGGAGTGGAAGAAAACAACCGCCGGCTGAGGCTGGAAGACATCATCAGGGCCACATATGAATCAACGTTCATAAATAAAGACATCGCCAGCATTTTTGCCAAAGAAAAGGGCCTGCCCGAAGACCTGACCTGGAAGTACCTGGAAGGCAGCCGCGGCAATTGGCCGGAAATCATTGAGTTTCTATACCAGCTGAAGCCCGAAGAATTCTCCCGCGGCCTTGGGCTGCTGGCCAACATCACGGCCAAGGATCTGAGAGACACCCCGGCTGAGGTCCTGCTGCACCACCTACGAGAAGCCCCTCCCAGAGAGGAAGAACTGGACGAGGAAACTTATCTCAACTTTGTCCTCTCTCCCCGAATCGGGCGAGAACTACTCAGCCCCTGGAGACAATACATAATAGAAAAATTAAGCCAAGCGGAGAAACAAGAATTTAAGAAAAATCCAGAAAAAATCACCGGCTGGATTCAAGCTCATATTAAGCTCGATGACAGCAATTATTACCAGGTTCCCCTGCTGCCCCAAGGTTCGCTGCAGCTCGGCCGGGCTGATGTCTATTCCATGAAAGTGCTCTTCGTGGCCCTAGCCCGTTGCCTGGGGGTGCCGGCCAGGATCGACCGGGCCACCGGCCGCGCCTGCTACCTGGCCCAGGGACAGTGGCAAGAGTTAGTTTTCGGCGAGGAAAGCGGCCGATCGGAATTGCCGGTCAAATCCGGGCTTATTCTTAAATACCAGCCGGTGGCCGGCCTGCCCCGGCCGTCATACTACAGCCATTTTACCCTGGCCCGTTTCAGCGAGGGCCAATACCGAACTCTGGACTACGAAAATGAACCGGCCCTGAATTCTTTTCCCTGCCAGCTCCAGGTTGACCCCGGCCACTATCTGCTTATCAGCGGCAACCGCCAGCCGGACGGTAGCGTCCTCTGCCGCCTCAAATTCTTTGAGGTGGAGCCGAATAAAACCAAGGAGGTTAACCTCAGCTTGAGGACCAACCTGCAGGAACCCGAGGTTCTCGGGCAATTCAAGCCTGAGGCTGAAGTTTATGACTTGAAATCCCAATCAGGTCTGAAGCTGTCCACCCTGGCCACAGGCAAAAATTTTATTCTGCTGCTCATCGAGCCCGAGCGCGAACCGAGTCAGCACCTGATGGAAGAAATCCAGGCTCTTTCCGGTCAGTTTGAGGGCTGGCCGGGCCTGCTGCTGGTGGCCGTCGCCAGGGATAGCCTGCCGGCCGGATTTGAGCCGACCCGGTATAAAGCTCTGCCGAAGACAGCCAGGCTGGTCTATGATATAGAAGATCAAATCAAAAGCCAGTTGCTTAAAGCCCTGGGAAAAGAACCAGCTGGATTGCCGGCCGTTCTGGCCTGCCGGGCCGGTGGCCATATCATTTTTTACTCCGAAGGTTATCGCATAGGGAGCGGCGAGCAACTGGTGCGAACGCTGCACTGGCCGAAATGAACGTAAAAGACTGCTTGATAAATGCTAGAGAAATTAACCATTGATTCAATCCAAAAATTCCTGAGGGGCCGGCTTCAGGCAGAAAAACCCGGGCTAGCCGCCCAGCTCAGGTTCAGTCCGCAGCCGCCTCCTTCCACCCTGACCTACCAGGACGTCCAGGATACCTGCCTCAAAGCAGCAGTTCTGATTCTGATTTACCCGAAAGACCGCCAGCCTCATCTGGTGTTCATCCATCGGACCGGTCTGGGTAATCATCACCAGCATCAAATATCTTTTCCCGGCGGGGGCCTGGAGGCCGAAGAATCCGTCGAACAGGCCGCCCTGAGAGAAGCTCGGGAAGAACTCGGAGTGGCCACCGAAAAAATCATCATAGTCGGCCAGTTGACCCCTCTGTATGTGCAGCCCAGCAATTACTGCATTTTCCCGCTGGTGGCGATAGGCCGAGACGAGATGGATTTTCAGCCCAGCCCCTGCGAGGTAGCGGCCGTCATCGAGGTTCCGCTGGCCGAGCTGCTCGATGAGAACCACATCCGGCGCGAGACCTGGTTCCTGCGTAGTTGCCAGGTTGCGGTTCCTTTTTTCCAATATGGAGAACACAAAATCTGGGGAGCCACGGCCATGATCCTGAGTGAACTACTGGAGCTGCTGGAAGAATTGAAATCAAGGTGATCAGTTGCCATTTTTATGTTACTTTTTCGGATAGCCGGACTGAGACCATGAAATAATTGGCGAAATATAATCTCACTTAACAGGAGGTCAGAATGCCGCTGGTGGAAATACACCTGCTGGAAGGCCGGACCAAGGAACAGAAAAAGGCTCTGCTGGAAGCCGTCACCAGGGCCGTCCAGGAATCCCTCCAGGCCCCACTGGAGACCATCCGGGTGTGGATCCAGGAGATGCCGCTGGATGAATTCATGACCGCCGGGGTCCTGGCTTCAGACAAGTATAAGAAGTGATGGCATAAAAAAAGGAGGGGGCCTTTGTCTGCCCCCTCCTCACCTACTGTCAACTTCTTCTTTCCGCCGGAGTGAATTTTCCTTTAATAATTCAGGTAGAAGGTCAGGGCAAAGGTTCTGGGCGGAGCATAAGAAGTCGGCATCATGTAAGTGGGCTGGTCGCTACGAACATCAATCCGCAGGGCCGTCTGGGCATTAAAGGCATTCATCAACCTGGCTTCCAGGATAGCCCGGAAGCGAGCCAGAGGAATTTCATAGCTGACCTGGAGGTCACAGTTAACCCAGGTTTTCAGACGGTGGCTGCCGGCCGGCTCCAGGTAGCGGTAATAGTTGCCATAATAATCCATTCCTCTCATCTCCCAAGGTGCGCCGCTCTGGACTCTGAGGTAACCTCCGAAAGTGGTCCTTTTCAGGAATTGCCAGGTCCCGAACAGCTTGAAGACGTGGGTTCGGTCTCCGGACAAGATGCCTTCACGGTTAGGGTCGCTCAGGTAGAGTCCGGGAGCATCTTCAATGTAGGAAGAAGCATAGAACAGCGCTGTTCCCGGCGCATAGTCCAGGTCCCAGTTGCCGCTCATCCGGCTCAGGGTGTACATGGCACTCAGGGACCATTTATCGGAGTACTGCTTTTTCAGCTCGAAGTTGATAGCCTTATAGACTCTCCTGGCATTAGAAGCAAAGAACGGAGTAAAGCCTGTTTGAGGAATCCTGGCCTGGATATCTGGCGGCAGGAAATCCCAGGAAATTAACTGCCCGTCCAGGTTATGGTAAATGTAGCTTCCTGGCGAAGTGGCCCGGTTCCTGGTGGGAAAATCTTCGATGATGTGCCTGACATAG
>JANLGB010000046.1:0-330 GCA_024653405.1 Candidatus Saccharicenans sp. | reverse complement strand
CCCCAGACCTCTACCGTCCAGTCCTTGTTGAGGGGACGGCTGTAGCCGGCCACCACTTCATCGGTATAGGTGGGTTTCACGTCGGGGTGGATTATTTTGCCGGTTTCATTGGCCTGGATGACATCGGCCAGCTTGCTTCCGTCGGCGGCCAGGAAATAAGTATCCGTCCGGAAAATACGAACCGGGGCGGCAGCCCTGGCCAGGGAGCGGTTGTCCATGTTATTGTAGCGGCCGAAACTGGCAAAAACTTTGTCGCCAGCCTTGGGGTCAAGGACATAGGTAAAACCGAATCTGGGCTGAATTTCTTTTCCAAAATTGAAAACCAGGAAC
>JANLGB010000045.1 GCA_024653405.1 Candidatus Saccharicenans sp. | reverse complement strand
CCCACCCCCCATATGAACCACGATTAAATTGAGCTCTTCATAAGGTTGGCCGATATCCGCCGCCGCCTGACGGGCCACTTTCTTCTGGTTCAGAGCATGTAAGATGCTTCGCCTTCTGATCATCGGCAGTCCCGTTACCCTGGTCATTTCTTCCATCTCGTCCACCACCACTGGGTCCACGATGTAAGCTGGGATGTTTAGCTCAGAGGCAATGCTGTGAGCAATCATAGCTCCCAGATTAGAAGCATGTTCTCCCTGCACCTCAGCTTTCAGGTCTTCCAGCATTTTCTTGGTCACCAGATAAGTGCCACTCGGAATTGGTCGTAACAGCCCTCCCCGGCCAACCACCGCCTTGAGCGTTTCCTTGGCAATACCGGCCTTAGCCAGTTCACTCATGATAACCTCTTTCCTGAAACCGAACTGGTCAATTATCTTCGGGTATTTTTGGATTTCTTCCAGCGGATGCGAAATATTAACCTTGAAAAGCTCGGTTTCATCGTCAAACACGGCAATCTTGGTGGAAGTAGAACCCGGGTTTACAACCAGAATTCTCCAGCTCATCATAACCTCCTGATTATTGCTAACTAATAAATATTAAGGCTAACAAGCGCCCTTCCTGTTTCCACGAATCCAGGCTGGGCCTGTTTTTTAAGAGAGCTTATTATATACAATATTATCCCCGGAAAAAAAGCGGCAATAACATTTATTTTTTCGGCTGAGCCGGCGGAAGGTCCTGGCCGGCCATCAGTGATAGATATCAAATTTTTTCACCAGACGGTGGGGCTGGTAGGAGAGCTTGGAGCGACGCAATCCCGGTATCCCGGCGTCCTGCTCGCGGTTGACATAGACAAATTCTTTCCAGATGGTCCGGGCACATTCCCGGTTCATATATTGATGCAGACCGGCTATCTGCCGGTTGGCCAGCTCCACGTGAACCACGACGGTTTGTGGGTTCAGGGCTTCACCGAGACAGAAACCCTGCACCCGGTCATCGATTATGGCCACCATCCCCCCAAGTTCCAGGGCTGAGAAATTGAACAAGGCTTCTCTGATGGCAGTCGAAGCGGCGCGGGTCAGGTCATCGGCCACCCGATTTTCCTCGGGGCTCTCAGCTTCCCAGCGCTCTACCAGCTCCAGGCAACCAGCCAGGTCCGGTTCAGTAAGCGGCCGGATTTCAGCCCGGTAATTCTTTTCAAATTTTTTAATCAGGTTTCTTTTGCCATCGTATTTCTTGCCCTGGAGGGCGGCCAGCTCGGCCGTCAGGTAAACATAGTCAAAATTGTCCCGGTCTTCTTTTATCTGATGGGGTAACCGAACCTTCTCCAGAAAACTCTCGGAGACGCGGCTGAGTCTGGGAGCCAGCGACAGGCAGGCCTCAACTGTTTCTTCCAGGCGATTATCCCCCACCGGTTCCAGGAAATAGGCCGGCTCAGCCGGCGGCTGGCAAAGAACACCCAGGTTACCGTAAATCCTGGTCAGCCGGGGCCGTTCCCAGTGCCGCCAGATGTAAATGTTGGCAAAGGTTAGCTCGCAGATTTCCGGGGGGAAGCGGTCAAGATATCTCTGGACTTCGTCCCGGTCGGATAATTCTGCTGGCTTCAACTCGGGAAAATTGGGTATCATGGTCTTATCTTTCCTGGAAGGCCTGGTTTTAAAAGTTTCCCTATTTATGTCTTTTTATTCATTCTAACCATAACCGTGCAATTGTTCTTATCGCAACCGGCACACCAGACCGGGTCCTTTTTCAGGGCTTCAGGAATTTCCACCACTTTCTCAAAACCCAGCTTTTCATAGAAGCCGGGAACGGTGGTCAGAAGATAGATTTTTTTACCAGCGGCATTTTTCAGGGCCTCTTCCACCAGCTTTTTGCCCACCCCCATCTCCCGGAATTCTTCCAGCACCCCCACTGCCACCAGCTCCAGGAAATCGCCAAAATCCCTGAGGCCCAGGATTCCGACGATTTTTCCCCTTTCTTCAGCCACAAAAAAAGTATCGTTTTCCAGACCGGGATAATCCAGAGCCAGGCGCCAGGCAATCCTGACCACATAGGGCATATCCTGGGGAGTGGCTTTTCTGACTATCATTTAGAGTAAAGATTATACCAGAATTTCAGGTCCGGGATAACCCGAACGACAAGAAAGCATCGGATGACCTGGAAATATGGGTGGTCTTCAGGATGAGAATTTAGGGGCAATCATTGGTATGGCCACCTGCTGGGGCTGGTCCCCAGGCCCGAGAGAAAGGTCGGAACCTGAACCTCACCTCGGCCAGCAATGCCTTCCTTTCAGCAGCGCCAATAGAATATAATGGATGAGAATTAAATCAAGGGTGATTAAGACCGGCTGCTAGAGGAGGTCCGAGAATGAGCATCGTTCTTAAAGCTTTTATCTACCTGGTTTTTTTCTCTATTCTTCATTTCGGCTACGACCTTACCGGCTGGTCCTTTTTGAAACCATTCTGCGGGATCGATGAATCAATCTTCCAGCACCTGAAAATGGCTTTCTGGGCCTATCTTCTGGCCAGCCTGGTAGAATACCCGATATTCAAGCGGAAACGGAGAAGTTACGAGAGTTTCTGGATTCCCAGGTTCTTCTCCGCCACGGTAGTGCCCTGGACCATTTTCCTGGTCTGGTATCTGGTTCCGGCTACCATCGGGAAATTCCCGCTGTCTTATATGGAACTGGTCTGGGCTCTTCTGGTTTCCTATTTTTCGGGCCTGGCGGGTGGCGTCCTAGAAAGACATCTTGAAGAACGCCGACTATCTTTTTGCTTCAAGGTCCTGGTGCTATTCCTGGTTCTGGTCTCAGCTTTCCTGTTTATAAGATTCACCTACCAGCTACCCTGGATTGATATGTTCCGGGCCCCGGAATGAAGGTCGGCGCTAAATAAGACATCGCCTTCCGCTAATTCACCGAAAGAAATGTCCTCCGTGGTCTTTACTTTTTCTCCTTCGGCACAGGTCTAAGGAGCAGATCCCGGTAATCGTAGCTGAAATCAACGTCAGAAGAGAAGGGCAGAAGTTTTACTTCTGAAATTTTGCCCTCATGGTCAAGGTAAAAAGTGACAAAAGCATCAGCCCTGAGTTCGCGGTCAAACCAGCGGGCGACAAAGGTATCATAATGCCAGTGTTCAAGCCGTCCGTAAAGTTCCGGGCTGTGAGTGAATCTAATGGTTAAGCCATCATTTTCCTGCTTGATTTCCACCTGGCCATACCAATCATCACGGTAAAGCCCAGCGTAGTCAGCCAGCGGTAAAGAAGGCTTGGTGTCCTTTTTTCTCGCAGCATAAATTTTATCCAGCTCTTCTTTGGACCTTTGTTCATTCCTGGCCACAAACTGGCGGTAAGCTTCTACCCAGTCAAACTTCGGAGCTTTCAAATAATAATCCACAATCTGGTTGGTTAGCGCCGCAAAAGCCGCCGTAGATTCCTGATTGGTCAGTACCGTCACTCCCAGGCCGATTTCCGGCATCAGCCAGACCTGGGACACATAGCCTTCCAGGCCGCCGGTGTGAGTCCAGACTTTGTAACGCCGGTAATCTCTGATCCTGAGCCCCAGGCCATAGCCGTTAAAATTCATCGCGGCCGGAGCTAACTCGGGCGCCGGCTTTGAAACTGGAATGGGAGTTACAATATTTGTAATTTCATTCATCACCCTCTCTGAGACCAGCCGGCTGCCATCCGGCAGCTGGCCTTTGTTGAGCAGAACCAACATCCATTTGGCCATATCTTCGGCGCAGGAATTTATGCCGCCAGCCGGGTTGACGTTCTCCGTGAGGTAAAGTGTTTTTACCGGAACAACCTTACCCTCCAAGGGAACATGGGGCCAGGCCCTGTTTTCTTCTTTATCCACCAGGGCACAGCTGGTATTGCTATAAACCATGCCAACTCTTTTCTGGATCTTCTCCCGGACAAAATCCTCCCACTTAAGACCGCTGACTCTTTCCAGTAGCTCGCCCGCCACCACGAACATGATGTTGTTGTAGGCGTAGGTGGTGCGGAAAGAAGAAGCGGGCCTGATGTATCTCACTCGCCTGAGAATTTCTTTTCGGTTGAGCTCGGAAGCTGGCCAGAGCATCAGGTCGCCGGCACCCAGGCCGAGCCCACAGCGGTGGCAGAGCAAGTCCCTGACCATGATCTCCCGGCTGACCGCGGGGTCGGACATCTGGAAATCCGGCAGGTAATCTATCACCCGGCCATCCCAGCGAATTTTCCCTTCATCCACCAGCATTCCGAGGGCAACTGCGGTAAAAACCTTGCTGTTGGAAGCAATGCCAAACAGGGTTTTAGAATCAACCTCAGCCGGCTCCCCCAGTTTCTTAACCCCATAGCCCTTGGTTAATAGTACCTGGCCGTCCTTGACGATAGCCAGGCTGAGCCCCGGCACTTCAAAGGTCTTCATCACTCGGGCGACCAAAGCTTGGAGGTCAGGAGGAAGGTTGGGCTTGACCGGTTTTGGCCCTTGCCCCAGCAGTGGTCCCCAGCTTAAAACGGCGAAGATGAATAAGAAGATTAATAACCTCAAGAAAGAACGATCACTAAAGCCTTTCTCTGGATTTCTCAGGCTGTTGCGACAATATTTAGGCCACATCACGAACCTCCTTCAGAGTTCGGTTTTTTAAATTTTATCATTCTTTGATTCGGGCAAAAATCCTTTTTTTACTTCAAGATTCCTTGAGCCGTGTTTTGCTAATCAAACCTACCAAGGTCTTTCATAATTGCCGAAAAAATTGGGATACACCAAGAAATAGAAAACCTTAAAAAAGCCTGGCCGTTGGCTTAAGTAGCTAAGAACAAACTCCCCTTCGCCAAATTCTTATTGGTAATACCGGAAAGCCCGATCTTAAAACATCAGTGCCCAGAAATTAAAGAGTCGGTTGTGTCCCAGGTCAATTTTCGAATGAAAGCTAAAGAGAAAAAATGGCCAGGAAAAGCGCTTATCGTGCTCTTTTAGCTTAAGGAAGATAAATGTTGGGAGTTTTTAACTGAACCAATATTTTTCCCCATATCAAAATTCCAGAAAGGAGACTAATTCCCGGTCTTAAAGTGATTTTGTTGCCTTCTGCTGCCTAAAGCAGCCTGACGTTGCAATTAGTTTCTGTCTTTTTGTTATTCGTCGGCTGCGGGTCTCCAGTGGTCAAGCCAGCCGGGGTAACTTCAGCAGTAATACCAACCGATTTTTTCACCAGAATCGGCCCGCTGACCACTTCGACAAAAGCGTGCACGCCACCACGGAAAAGTCTGGCCTCTAACATAACATTTTTAGTCTCTGTTCTCCCGATGAGGAGGTTAAAATAGGTTACCTTCAGGTTTCCCACCACGTCAGAATCAACAACTCTAAATCTTATATCGGCCGAGACTTCGACAATTATTTTATTAAAATAGACAGCATCAACGCCCTGAAGCTCACAGGCGCAATGCTGAGCCCGGATGGCTACCACCCCGAGGTCAGCCAGCCTCTGAGTTTGAATTTGCTGGACAGCAGTACTTCCCCCGGCCTTGGTCTGGGCCAGACCTGAAGTAAATGAAATCAGGACCAAAACCAACACCAGAAAATAGGCCTCATCTCCGTTTGTTTCATGCTTTTCCCTACTTGGTTTGGATAGATATATGTAATGAGAGGAATGATTAGAAAGAACCCTCTCTTCCTGCCCTAATGCTCATATAAAGCTGAAGAAATGTCAACTAATTTTATTGACTCAACGAGAACCAAACCAGCAAATTAGCAATTGGCTTGTGTCTATGCTTCCTTCATCGGCGCCGGGCTTTGCGGGAGCCGAGGATACCGCCCTGCAAGAATAATCCTGCCCCCAGGACAAAGCCGAAATTGTACCAGCCGCCGTTGTTATGCACTTCGTAAAACCTGACATTTTTAGTGAAGAGCGAGATGATAAAAGTCACCGGCGAGATAAACCCATGCCAGAGCCCTTTCCAGAAACCAGCTATCTTGCCCTCGGGGTTAGGGCTTTTTTCCACCGGGTTGGGACCAGGGGCACAAGCCGCCAGTAATAAAATTACCAGTAATACCAAGCCAGCCAGGGCAATTTTTTTCATGACCTCTCCTTTCCAAACATTCCTGACCTTCTTATCCTTTAAATTGACCCCGGGTGTCAAGAAATAAATTCGGTTTCAGCCGGCCCCCCACTGATCTCTGCCAGGAGAACCCCGCTGGCTTTGACTTAACCTATCCCGTTTAGCAGGTCACCACAAATAATGAC
Organism: Candidatus Saccharicenans sp.; assembly: GCA_024653405.1. Lineage (GTDB taxonomy): Bacteria > Acidobacteriota > Aminicenantia > Aminicenantales > Saccharicenantaceae > Saccharicenans. The sequence goes on along the minus strand of JANLGB010000045.1, from coordinate 7,176 downwards.
CCGGCCGCCTTTTTCAGCAGCAAGACGGCATTAATATCACTTGGAGCTGGCACCATATCTGGCACATTATTTGCGTTTGTATAAAATTGGCAGGCGATAGATAATGATTAATAAGATTGAGCGGGCCCAGCTCATGCTTGAAAATTGTCATCTTTATTTGACAGGTGAATCTAAAAATGGACATTCCAAGGAGGATATTATGAGAACCTGGACGATTATAATGGCTGTCTTTTTATGCTCGCTGATAACCCTGCCCGGCTGCGATTCCCTAGGCCCGAGCCAAGACCTCAAATTTTTGGCTGACTACCAGAAAAATCCGGATGGAACCATAACCTTTATCCTGACCATACGAAATGAAGGCTCGAAAACCTTGGACCTGGTGTCGGCCACTTCCCAGATATACGACATCGAGGTTTATCAAGAGCCGGGGATACTGGTCTGGAATTGGGCTTACGGGCGGGCTTTTCTCACGATCATCACTACGCTTACTCTCCAGCCGGGTGAACAAAAGATTTACCGAGAAAACTGGGAGGTTCGGTCCAACCAGGGCGACCCGCTTCCACCCGGCACTTACAAAGTCCGGGCTAGTCTGGTCACGGACCCTTCCGCCAGCTACCAGTTCGAGCTGACAATTTAAGGCGAAAGCTTAGCCGATCGAGGGCCAAGCCCGGGCGTCTGCCGCTTGATCAGGCCAGCCGCCCCACCGGTGTTTTTATACCCAACCAAACGATAACCCGAATGGTCTTGAACTTAGCCCTGCCAGGGCCTGAGTCTTATCAGGACCCATGCGATGCAGACCGCGGGCCTGAGGATAGCCCGCGAGTTATGGCCCTACTATTGCTATTGTCGGCCGTAACAATTTAGAATAATCACTCGAATCAAAACAGGGGGATAATAAAATGAAAAAACTCCTCTGGCCGATAAGAAATCTTTTACTACCGAGCCTGCTGCTTTCTATTTTCCTGTTGCCTGGCGGAAGCCATCCTCTACAAGGCCAAGAAGAAGTTTATGTGCCGGAAACGGACCCGCTCGTTCTAAAAAAGCTGGCTGCCTGGCAGGACCTGAAGTTTGGCCTTCTGATGCACTGGGGACCCTACAGCCAGTGGGGAATTGTGGAATCCTGGTCCATCTGCCCGGAAGATGAAGGCTGGTGCCGCCGCAGCCTGGAAGATTATTACGAATATGTCAAAAAGTATGAAGGCCTGAAAAAAACCTTCAACCCCGTCAAATTTGACCCCAGCCGTTGGGCCAGAGCGGCCAGGGAAGCCGGCCTGCGCTACGTCGTCTTCACCACCAAGCACCACGACGGCTTCTGCATGTTTGATAGCAAATACACAGATTACAAAATCACTGACCCCGAATGCCCCTTCAGTGGCAACCCTAAAGCCGATGTCACGAAAGAAATCTTTGAGGCTTTCCGAAAAGAAGGCTTCTGGGTTGGGGCTTACTTTTCCAAGCCGGACTGGCATTCGCCTTATTACTGGTGGCCCAACTTCCCGCCCCGCGACCGTAATGTCAACTATGACCCGGAAGTTTACCCCGAGCGCTGGGCCAAATTCGTGGAATATGCTCACAATCAGATTCTTGAACTGATGACCGCGTACGGCCGCCTTGATATCCTGTGGCTCGACGGTGGCTGGGTCTCAAAAAAATCCAGAGAGGAAATTCAAGGGTACTATGAACACCGGCTCAAAGACAGCCAATCCGGCTACCTTAAGAGCCAGGTCATAAATCAGGATATTCTGATGGACGAGCTGGTAGTCAAATGCCGGGAAAAACAGCCAGGACTGATCGTCGTCGACCGGGCCGTCCGCGGTAAAAACCAAAATTACCTGACGCCAGAAAACGTCGTGCCCGAAAAGGCTCTTCCCTATCCCTGGGAATCCTGCATCATTTCTGGCGGCGGCTGGTCTTACACGCCAGAGGCTAAATACCTGTCCGGCCGCCAGGCCATCCATCTATTGGTGGACATCGTGGCCAAGGGTGGAAACCTCCTGTTGAACATCGCCCCGGGACCGGACGGCACCTGGCAGCAAGGGGCCTACGAACTGCTCCAGGAATACGCCGCCTGGATGAAAATAAACAGCCGGGCTATCTACCACACCCGGGCCTTTCCCCCTTATAAAGAAGGCCAGGTTTGTTTTACCCGAGGAAAAGACGGCCGGATTTACCTTATCTACCTGGCCGCAGAGGGCGAATTTATGCCAGAAAAAATCAAGGTGGCAGCCTTCCAGCCCCGGCCCAGCACCAGAATTACCCTTCTCGGCAGCAACCAGAAAATAGCCTGGAAACAAGCTGGTTCGGGTTTTGAAATTTCTGTGCCAGCTGCCCTGCGCCATAATCCACCCTGTAAATATGCCTGGGTCTTCCAGCTGGCCAGTTCTGGCTGGTGATTTGACAAAACTGCCAGCGCTTCTTATTTTTTAATTAAGGGAAAGAAGGGGCCTGGCCAGGAATCTAAGGCTCTCTTGCTTCTTTCTCCCACGCCCCTTCTTATTCCAAGGGAAGGAGGTAAAAATGAGAAAGGGTAAAAAAGGGTATTTGGTCCTTTTTTTCCTTTCCGGTTTCGCCCTTCTTACCAGGTTTTCTTTCGGAGCGGTTTTTACCTTCGGGGAAACGGCCATCAAGCTCCCGGCTGGCTGCCAGGTGGAAAATAAATCTGGGTTGATAATTTTCCACCTGGAGGAGGGGCGGCTGGAAATCATCCCCGAAGCCGACAACCTAAAAATACGAACCTATGACCAGAATGGCAAGCTGGTCTACAATGGAACCCAGGCCAGGGTTTTTTCCGAATGCCAGCCGGAACAATTCAAGAAATTTAGGGTTACCGACGCCGACTACCGCTTCATAAGATTTGCGGCCGGCAAGCCCGAACCCGACCCGGCCGGCCGGGGTGTCCTGATTCCCAAAGGCAGCAGAATCGAAAAAGTTGAGGAAGACCTCTACCGCTTCCACCTGGAACACGGAGAGACCATTTCTTTTAAATGCAAATCAACCGCTGATGACAAAATCGGCGATTGCACCAGGTACACCAAAGACGGCAAGATTATGTATACCAGAACCAAGGTTAAGCTCTGCCGGATGACTTCCCTGGAGGAATTGCAGGCGCTCACCTCCACCCTGGGTGCAGAACACTGGGTTCAGTTTGTAACCGAGGCCAGGAGCTAAACCCGGCCCAGTAGCGCTCCATTTATGAGTTCTACTTCCGCGGGAGCGGTTTCTGGTATTTTTTAGGGCCCAGGGGCTGCCATTCTCCGTAGGATTCTTCAGACACCCGGCATTTACCTTCCGCAGTCCAGGTGAAGCCGTAATTGTAACCGAACCAGAGATATTTATCCCCGCCGCCGTTCTCGGTGGTGATGACATAGCGGGCGGCGACGTTGCCGATGCCCAGGGCACGGCCACCCGGTGTTTCCACATCTCCCTTGTTGGCATCAAAGGGAATCCAGCCGTAGGGCGGGAGATAAATCTCATTCCAGCGGTGGAAGACATCGTCCAAGCTGGCCTCATCGCCGCGCAGGCTGACCGTACCGACGTAGCGGGCCGGCACCCCCAGTGCCCGGCAGAGGGCAATCAGCGAGTAGGTATACTCCGAGCAGGAAGCCGTCCCCCGGCGCAGAACGGTCGGAGCCGGGTTCCAGCCGCCCACCGGCTTGAGGTTATAGCTGAGGTGGTCGATTAGATACTCGTAAATCTTCCGGGCAATCCAGTATGGATTTTTTTCGTTGCCAGCAATTTTCCTGGCCAGGCCCTGGATGAAAGGATCATTGAGGCAATACTTGTCTCCGTCCACCAGGTATTTTTTCTTGATGTCTTCCGGAATCTGGTCCAGTCCGCCAACCCGGTCCGGGTAAATGAAATATTCCACGGCATATATCCGGGCTTTGACCGACCAGCCAGGCTGAACGACGGCCGGAGCCTTGAGATTCCGGTAGTTGAAATGAGCCATCTTCTGTCCCCAGGCATCGGTTATCATCTCGGCCGGTTTCTGCAGAAACTCTACTGGCCCCAGGAGCTTCTGGTTATCGCGGTCGGCCGGCAAGGGAAGATAGATATCCAGGCTGGTGACCAGGCCGGGACCGTAGTTACGGAATTCCTTGACCAAGCGGAGTTCAAGCTCTTTTTCATCCCAGAGGGTCATGATATCGCTATCAAAAACCTTAACCTGGTAGAGCTCATCGTTCTCATAATCAACATTCCACAGGTGCTGCCCGTCAAAAGCCAGTCCAGCCGGCCAGGGACCGTAAGAACGGAGCGAGGACAGGCACCAGCCGGTAGCCGGGTCCACCAGGAAAATCCTGTCCATGGCCCGGTCGGTAACCCAGAGATACTTACCGTCGAATTCCAGGCCGGCCGGTTCGGCCCCGGGGGCCGAGAACTGCTGGATCATCATCCCGTCAACCGGAGAACACCGGATAATCGTCTTATTGCGGACATCGGTCAGCCACAGGTCCTGGCCGTCCCAGGCTAGGTCCCGCGGCCGGTCGCTGTTGGACTCCAGGGCCTTCAGCACAGCCCCGGTTTCCGGGTCCAGGCAATAAACCAGCCTTTCGCCCGAGTCGATGTGCCAGAGATATTTTCCATCCCAGACCAGGCCCTCCGGGTGGTAACCGGGTGTGTCAAAGGACTTGACCACCTGGCCCGAAGCCGGGTCTATCTTGAAAATTTTATCCAGCCGGCTGTCAGCTAACCAGAGGTATCGGCCGTCAAAAGCCAGGCCGGTCGGGCAGGGTCCGGGCGCCTTTATGACTTTAACTACGTCGCCCACCCGGGCCCAGGCCAACGAAAAGAGAAGAAGGACCACGATTAGCATTAAGAAAACTTTTTTCATCTTCTCCCTCCTTTCCAGCAGGAAAGATTATTTCCCAGGCTGTTCCCTTTTAAAATATCACAAGAAAAGGGGGACACTCTACATGTTTCCTGATTTTAGCCACCGGGGATTAATCAACAGGGTGATGAAAACTGTTGCTATGACTCGATGCTGGCTGACCTTGATCATCATCGCTTATAAACAGGCTGTCAGCGTCTCCACCCTTCCCGGCGCTGCCTTTTTCCCGGCCACTGGACAACAAAGATTTTTCAGGAATCAGCAACTCCCCTTAATCCGGGAACAGACTATTCGCCGTTAGAACGGGGAAAAAAACCAGACCGGGGGAAACACCGGGCAAAAGAATGCTCCCCCCTGCTGCCTGCACCTTTATATATCCTTACACCTATACATTCAGCATAAAGCCGTTTTGTTTCAGCCAGCGCCGCTTCTGGCGGTAGTCGGGCATAAGCCCGGCTACCAGCGTCCAGAAGTCCCGGGAATGGCTCTTCTCCCTGGTATGAGCCAGTTCGTGGACAATTACATAATCTATGATTTCAGGCGGGGCCAGGATAAGTCTCCAGGTCAGGCTTATCATTCGCTTGGCCGAGCAGGAACCCCAGCGGGTTCGGGCTGAGGACAGCCTGAATTTTTTGAACCTGAAGCCGTTGGAAACCGCCAGTTTCATCACCCTGTCGCTTAGATAGGCCTGGGCCTGTTTTCTGTACCATTTCTGGAAAATTTCCCGGGCCTGCCCCTGCCAGCGTGCTGACAGGATAAAGCTCTGGCCGGTGAATCTCAGAGCTGGTCTCGTTTCGTGACTGATCAGCAGGGGAAACTCCCGACCGAGGTATAGAAAATTCTCACCCTCGGCAAATCTTTTGGGCCGGAGAAGCTGCCGGCGTCTTTCGACTTCAGACAGCTTGCGAGCAATCCACCTCCGGTGGCTTGTCAGGATACTCTTAATAGCGGAGAGTTCCAGCCTATTCGGAGCCCTGACTATTAAATCACCCTGGTCATTGACCTCCAGCCCGACCGTCCTGCGGTTAGACCTTATCAACCTGAATTTTATTTCCGGCATCCTGTAACTCCAGCACTCCGAATCCAGGTTATTATAACCTGTCCAGAAAAAAGCAGGTCCCGCCTCCTGGCTCAGACTACCAACCTGGCCTTCAGCCAGAACACCACCACAGCCTGAGCCCGGAACAGTGGGCCAACTGGGTAACGGCTATGCACAGTAATCCCTAAACTTTATCAAATTATCATCGTTTGCTTAACAGGTTAATAAGCTTTTTATAGATCAGTTCATAGGCCGGCTATTTGACAGCCAGAACCGGGCTGCCATATAATTCGGGAAGGCTTGGGTATGGTGAAGATGATGCGGGGAAGGCCTGGAGTCACCGGGAAGCCCAAAAACTGGCTTTTTTTCTTTTCTTTCTGGTGAAGAATCAGAAAGGAGAAGGAAGGTTTCATGTCTGACAGGAAGACAAATCCAACAGTCAGTCGCTTCCAAGACAGAAACTGCCGCCCGGTCTCCAAATTCTTTCTTCTTGGTTTGGCTATTCTGACCATTCTGACCATCCTGGCCGCCGGCTGTTCCCTGGAAAAATTGGCTCTTAAAAAAGCAGCCGGAATGCTTACCTCATCTTCCTCCGGCATTGTTTTTACCGGGGATGATGACCCCGAGCTCATTGCCGGTGCCCTGCCCTTCGCCATCAAGCTCTATGAGTCGTTGCTGGCTTCCCTGCCCGAGCATGACGGGCTGCGGTTGCGCACCGGGAGCCTTTACATTATGTATGCCAACGCTTTCATCCAGGCTCCGGCTGACATGACTCCAGCCACTGAGGTTGAGGCTCGTCAGGCTCTCCTGGCCCGGGCCAAAAAACTATACCTGCGGGGAAGAGATATCCTGCTGGCTGGCCTGGAAAAGAAGAATCCTCGCTTGCGGGAGGAGCTCAAGGCCAGGCGTTTCCAGCAGGCCCTGGCCCCTTTTGGCCGGCAGGATATTGACTTGCTCTACTGGGCCGCCGCCGGCTGGGTGGCGGCCTATTCCATTGACCCATTTGATATGTCCATAGGGCTGACCCTGCCCGAGGCTGCAGCCCTGATGAACCGGGTTCTGGAGCTGGCCCCCAATTATTCTCGCGGGGCAGTCCATAATTTTTATATCCTCTATTACGGTTCGCTACCCGAATCTCTGGGCGGGGATGAAAAAAAAGCCCGGGAACATTTCCAGCTGGCTGCAGCCCTGGGCGGCAACTATGACACCAGTTACCTCCTTTCCCTGGCCACCACCGTCTCCATCAAGCGGCAAGACCGAGAGGAATTCATTGCTTTGCTGAAAAAGGTCCTGGATTTCGACCTGAATC
>JANLGB010000044.1:3296-13412 GCA_024653405.1 Candidatus Saccharicenans sp. | reverse complement strand
TGGACACGGCCCTTATCATCATCGGGCGGGGGCAAGTTCGCTTCCAGCCGTCGGATGAGATTGAAAGAAACCAGCTGACCAGGATTTTCCGCAAGCCGGCCCTGGAAGAAGCCCTGGAGTATGTTTATGTCCGGGGCAGTGATAATTACTTTCAAAACAATCTGCTCTATGAACCGGTCCAGCCGCCAAACACGGCCGAGCCTCCCGAGGTCAACGCCAACCGGGCCTACTCCATATTCTCCAGGAATTATTCCCGGTCTTTCACCCTGGAAAATTCCCTGACCGGAGAGCTTTTGACCTTTCTGCCCCAGGCCGAGGAAACGGTCATGGAGTTAAAAACGGCCCGGCGGGGTGAGTTCACTTACGTCTATTCCCCCTTTGCCGAGGAAGAAATCTCCTTCCTGGACCGGTCTCGGGGCCGGCTGCTCAACAGCTATTCGCCCCAGGAAGAGGGCCAGAAGAGGATGTTCCTGAGATTCGGGGAAAAGCACGAAGTCAGGCATTATGAGATAGAGGCCAGCTACCGTCCGGAAAACGGCCAGTTGGCTGCGGCGGCTACCATCCAACTGGTTTCAGTCACCGATAATCTGGACAGTTGCCAGTTGCGCCTGAATCCCGACTTGCAGATCTTGAAGATAGAAGACGACAAGGGCCGGGAACTGTTTTACAGCCGGGATCGCCTCCGCCGTTACCTTTATATTTACCTCTCCGAAAAATTGCCCCGAGGCCAGTCTACCCGGCTGCGGGTATTTTACCGGGGCAAGCTGTTGCCGCCACCGCCACTGACCGATACCGGTCCCCAGCTGCGTTCGGAAGAACCGACCATCCTGTTTACCATCAGCAACAGCTATCTCTTCACCCAGTCCTCAGAGTGGTACCCGGCCCCGGTGCGGGAGAAGTATTTCACCTTCCGCTTGCGGATAATAGTTCCCGATGGCTTTTATTGCCTGGCCGGTGGTCGGCTGGTGGAAAAGTATTCGGTCAAGGAGGCCGGCAACCTGACCGAACTTGAAAACCTGGGTAACACCATTTTCATCTATGAGAGCCAGGTGCCGGTCAAGTACATCAGCTTCTTCATCGCCCGGCTGGTTCAGGTAAAAAAGATTACCAACGGCCTGACCATTGAGCATTTCACCACCCAGGACTGGCGGCACCAGGCCAGGCAGGTCATCAATGAGGCGGCCGCCATAGTTGATAGTTATCAGAAGCTTTTCGGTCCTTTCCCCTATGAACGCCTGGCCATTGCCCAGAGGTATTGGCATACTCACGGCGGGCATGCTCCACCGGGAATGGTGGTGCTGGATACGTTGCCTTTCTCCCGGAGCCCGGAGCTTATTATCATCAATCCTTCCAGCCCGGTTGACCTTTCTTACTGGTCGGAATATTATCTGGCCCATGAAATTGCCCACCAGTGGTGGGGCCAGGCTCTGACCTGGACTTCTTACCGGGACAACTGGTTGACCGAAGGCCTGGCCCAGTTTTCCGCCATCCTTTACCTGAAAGAAAAATACGGGCAGAAGGATTTCGAAAAAATCCTGCAGAAAATCTCCAGCTCGGTCCGAAAAAAATCGAGCCTGGGCCCGATCATTCTGGGAATTCGTCTGAGCCATGCCGATTTTGAAGGCTATCAAGCCATTGTCTATAACAAGGCGGCCCTGGTGCTGTTAATGCTTCAGGACTGGTTGGGCGAGGAAGTTTTTTACCGGGGCCTGCAGGAATTTGGCCGGGAATTTCGTTTCCAACCTGTCCGCACGGCCGATTTCCGCCTGGCCCTGGAGAAGGTTTCGGGCCGGGACCTGCAACCATTTTTCCGCGACTGGTTCTACTCGGAAAGGCTACCCGAGGTCCGGGTGGAACAGAAAGTCCTGCCCGGAGAGAACCTTTCCCGGTTGCAGCTCACGGTCCGGCAGCTGGCCCGGCCGATGATTTTTCCCCTCCGGGTGGTGCTGGAGACCGACCGGGGCCGGAGCGAGCACGTGCTGTTAGTGGATTCGGCGGTTAAGACCTTCGAGCTGGGGTTCTCCGGCCGGCTTAAGAAAGTCAGGCTCAACCCGGGGAACCGGATTCCGGGCAAATTCAGTTAACGTCTATCGGGCCGGCTCCTTAAACCAGGCGGGCATTGATTTTGAGCCGCTTGATCATCTCGTTAAAGGTGGTGGGTTTCAGCCCGAGTAGTTGAGCGGCTTTCTTCTGCACTCCGCCCGACTTTTCCAGGGCGGTCAGGATCAGCTTTTTCTGGAACTCGGCCGTTTTTTCCTTGAGGTCCAGGCTGCCGTCATTAAGCTCTTCGTAGATGATCTTTTTTCCGGACAGCAGGAAGGGGGGCAGAGAGTCGCGGGTGATGATGCGCGACTTGCAGAGGACCACGGCCCGTTCCAGGACATTTTCCAGTTCCCGGACGTTCCCCGGCCAATCGTAATCCATCAGGATTTCCAGGACATCCTCGCTGACCCCTTCAACCTGCTTGTTATTCTCAGTGTTATAGACTTCGATAAAATGCTTGACCAAGAGGGGAATATCCTCTTTCCTGGCTCTGAGCGGTGGCAACTCAATCTTAATAACATTCAGGCGGTAGAACAGGTCCTTGCGGAAAGCCTTCTGTTCTATCAGCTCTTCCAGGTCGGTATTGGTGGCGGCGATGATCCGGACATCGACCTTGATGGTCCTGGTCCCGCCCAGGCGCATGAATTCCTTATCCTGCATCACCCGCAGCAACTTGACCTGGGTTTCCAGGCTGATGGAGGAAATCTCGTCGAAGAAAATGCTGCCTTTATCGGCGGCTTCGAACAGGCCCTTCTTGTCGGACACGGCCCCGGTAAAAGCCCCTTTGACGTGACCGAAAAGATGGCTTTCCAGCAGGTCGGGCGGCAACGACCCGCTGTTGACCACCACGAAGGGATGACGGGCCCGGTCCGAGTTGAGATGGATGGCTCTGGCTATCAGCTCCTTCCCGGTTCCGCTTTCACCCTGAATCAGAATGGTGGACCTGGTAGGAGCGGCGGCTTTGACCAGCTCGAAGACGTTCATCATGGCCTGGCTCTTGCCGATGATATTGTTGAAGGAGAACTTTTTCTTCAGCTCGGAACGCAACCTGATGTTTTCTTCCTGCAGCCGGCGGTGTTCCAGAGCCCGGCGGATGGTCATCAACAATTCATCGTTCTTGAAAGGCTTCTGGATATAATCGTAAGCTCCCATCTTGATAGCGGCCAGGGCCGATTCCACCGAGGCATAAGCGGTGATGATGATCACCATGGCTTCCGGGTCAAACCTCTTGATCTGTTTCAGGACTTCCAGCCCATCCATCCCGGGCATCAGCAGGTCCAGCAGGACCAGGTCAAATTTCTGTTCCTCGAATTTCGGCAGGGCTTCTTCGCCGGAAGCGGAAATCTCCACCGTGTATCCTTCAGCTTCCAGAATCTGGCCCAGGACATCGTGGATGATGGGCTCGTCATCAATCAGGTGAATCAAAGCATTACTGTTCATGTTGGTGTCCTCGAGGTTGTATTTTCAGGCGATTTTTTTCTGAAAGACTGGTGGGCAGGAGAATGGTAAAGGTAGTGCCCTGGCCCACGGTGCTATCAACCAGTATCTGGCCCTCGTGTTCCTTGACTATGGCAAAGCTGATGGACAGGCCCAGCCCGGTTCCCTTGCCCAGCCCCTTGGTGGTGAAGAAGGGGTCAAATATCCTCGGCAGGTGTTCCGGTTTGATACCCGTTCCGTTATCGGTTATTTTGACCAGGGCCAGGTCGCCTCTCTGGTTACTTTCGATGATCAGCCGGCCGCCGCCGGGCATGGCATCCATGGCGTTCAGAATGATGTTTATGAAGACCTGCTGCAGCCTTTCTCGCTGGGCGTAAATCACCACCGGCTTCAAGGCCAGCTCCAGCTGAATGTTCAGGCTTTTCAGGCGGTAATCGATAAGCAAGATGATTTCTTCCAGGCTTTCCTTGAGGTCCACCCGGTGGTAGTATTCATCGGCCGGGTTGCGAGCAAAATTCAGCAGGTTCTTGATGATGCGGTTAACCCTTTCCGTCTGGGCCTCTATTTTCTGCAGTATCTGAAGGTAATGGGCATCGGTCAGTTTCTTCTGAAGCATCTGCACGTAGCTGGAAATACCGGTCAGTGGGGTGTTGATCTCATGGGCCACGCCGGCCGACAGCAGGCCGATGGAGGCCAGCTTTTCCGAAGTTAGCAACTGTTGCTGCAGGTGGATTTTTTCGGTAACGTCCTCAAAAACGATAATGGTGCCATAGGCCTGCATCTGGTTATCGAAGAGAGGAGTCCGAGCCACATCGAATATCTTCTTTTCGCCCCGGCCGGTGGTCAGGCCAATTTCACTCAACAATTGGTACTCACTCTGGGTGGCCGGCGGGAAAAGGGCCTGGAAATTTTCCGGGCCGATGACTTCGGCCAGGTGCCGGTTGAGAGCTTGTTCCCTTCCGAGTCCGAACTGCTTTTCCAGAACCCGGTTCCAGCCGATGACCTGTCCGGCCTGGTCGATGACCGCCACCCCCACAGTCAGGCTTTCGATGATGTTATCGCTGTAGTCCTTCAGGCGCTGCAGTTCCTGCGACCTGATTATTTCCTGGTTGTAGAGATAGGCATTTTCCAGAGCCAGGGCCACCGGGGTGGATATGGTCCGCAGCAGTTCCCGGTCCTCGCCGGAAAAATAGGACTCATCCTGTTTATGGCTCATGGCCAGGAAACCCATGACCTTATTTTCCAGCCGCAGCGGAAGTAGGTTGACCAGGCCCCGGTGGAGAAGCAGCCCGAAAAATTTCTGGCTGGAGGGTCTTTCCTCCGGCTGGACGAAGGAGATGAATTCAGCCTTCTGCAATTGATCGATTTCGGCCTGGGACAATAGCAGTGAATGGAGTTCCGGGTCGGGCTGGGAAGACTTGAGCAGGTAAAATTCATTGTTCGTTCCCTCCCTGGCCAGGAACAGGGCCGTCTGCTTGAGAGACAGGGCCTTGGAAATGGTTTCCACCAGGAAGTCGCTCAGACGGTTAAGGTTTCTTTCCCGGTTGAGCAGACTGGATATCGTCAGCAGTGTCCGGCGGTATTCGTAGCTCCGCCGATAGATCACCCGGTCCACCACTGTCTGTACCAGCTCCGACAGCGGCGTGAACAGGGTGGCTCCCAGAATGATGGCCAGCAGGCCGAGCAGGATGAAATTTAGCCTGTTTTCTGAAAACAGCTGAGTCTGGGAGCTGACCAGAAAATAGACCATGGCCAGCAGGGAGAAGGAAATGATCAGGGTGGTGCCCTTTTTGAACAGGACCTCAAACTGGATTAAGCGGTAGCGGGAAATGGAGTAGGCCAGGGTGATGGGAATCAATCCCTGGAGCAGGACACTCAGCTGGCCGGGGGTGGTGGGCAGTCTGTCCCTCAGGAATGGCAGAACATAAAACAGGGAAAAGGGCAGTGACCCCAGCCCCAGGCCGACCGCAATCCACCGGAGCTGGTTCTTGATATAAGGATAAGCCGCCCGGACCAGGTCGCGGATGATCAAGACCAGGGCCAGGGTGGTATAGATAGCCAGGTGAGCCAGTTCCAGTTTTTCCAGGGTTTTCTGGAAAACCAGGACCTGGGCTTCGCTTAACGCGGATTCCAGGTAAGCATTTAGGAAAACGTTGGCCAGCAGAAGCGCCAGTCCCGGGAGGTAGAACCAAGCCACCCGGTTCTTATTCTCAATTATTTTTTTCTTCTGGGGGAAAATAAAAAAGAAATTCAGAAGCAGGGGGGGAAAGGCCAGCAGGGCCACTTTATCCAACCAGTAGAAAAGGTTGTCCAGGAAATCCATCTGTCCGGTGGCAGAGAACACATAGAATGAATAAAGGGAAAAAGAAACAAGGTAGAAAAAAGCATAAGGCCCGGTGAACTGCCTCCTGGTGTTGAAGAACACCAGCAGGCTGATGGCCAGGGTGGCCAGGCCCAGGAGCATCAGGTAAATGTAGGTGGCGCTGACGCCCTTTTTGGTCAGGTAGAAGGAAGGGGAGAGGATGGTGCCACTCCGACCCACCTGGTAAAGAGCTTTCTGTTCCAGGCGGTCAATGAGCCAGAGCATTTTGCTGTATTCAATCCTGTTCTTGACCGGGGTATCATTGATTGAAAACAGGATATCTCCCGGTTTGAGACCTGAAAGGTAAGCTGGACTATCCTGGTCCACCTTGACTGCCGTCAGGCCAGCCGGTCCCTCTATCCAGGTAACACCGTCATAAGGTTCTTTCCAGGATAGTTTCCGCGAGATATTGATAAAGCCCAGCACTATCAGGACTAGCACCAGCAGCAGGAACAGATAGAAAAAGCTCTTTCTCATGGTGACTCTTCAATAAAATATACTAAATCCAAATTTTTGAATCAACCAGTTAAAAAAAATCAGTTCAGAATATGGCGGATTCCGGCTCTGAGGGCCCAGGAGGTTTTTGATTGCCTGAGCAGACGCCGCAATTCTTCATCCTCCTTAAGGCCAAGGGGACTGGTCGTTCTCGAAAGAAAAGTGCTCATGTAGTCAAGCTTGGGTTTTTGAACTTCCTGTGGGGGTGCCTGTTCTGGGGGGGTCTGGACACTCCTCTGTTGCTGCCGGCTTTCCTGGGGATTGACAGCTTGGCCTGGTACCGGATGGCTCACAGCCATAAAAACCAGAAGCAACAGAGCAGCCGTTAGAGCTTTCCTCATTTCCCTAAATTAATAAGACTTTAACTGTTATCTGTCAACTCGTTTCTGGAATTGGACAGGCTGGCCCGAGGGCCAGGCTTTCCTGGGAAACTGTGCCTGAGTTCGTTCTCCTCCAACCAGGCTCACCGCGGTCTGGCCGGCAGGCAGCTAAGCCCTTGAATCTTTCAGGCAGAAACTCCCGCCCCCGAAGGCAGCTCGGCTCTTTGTGCCTAAACCTTGTCTTCCATAGAGACTAACAGAGATTAATTGATGAAACTTTTAACAATTCTGGAGAGTATGGATTTCCTGTCGGCCGGCAGCTGTTCCTGACAAAGCAAGAAAGGCATGAGTTCCGCAGGAAGTTGCCGAGAGGGAAAGACCTCCGGCCAGAACAGCCCCCGGGCCGGAAGGCCCGAGGGCTGGCGGGCTGGCCGGCGCCCCGCGGATTTACTCTTTTTATTTCCGCAGGCCATCACCCCCACCTTCAATCTTCTTCAAACAGGTAGCCTCTCCTGATCCGCAGTTGGGGGAAGTTTTCATCAGGGCCGTTCTTTTTTTGGCTCCGGCTTCCATTTTCCATAGCAAAAAAGGCCAGGTGGAGTATTGAACCGTCAACTTCCAGGGCCGCACCCACCACCTCATCCCCGAGATAGCGACAGGAGTATCCCATTCCTATCGATGGATATCTTTTTTCCTGACAGCTGGCGGCTGCCTCCACAAAAGCCAGAGCCCTGTCCAGAGCTGGCTCGACCCTGGTCCTGTCCTTTTTCTGGCCTTTCTTCTCCGCCTTCATCATTTTGTCATATTTCAGGCTGACCGCTTCCAGGACGTAGCTTTTGAGGAGCTTCTGGAAAAGGTGTCTCAGAGCTGACTCCCTGGAAATAAATTCCAGGCCGACTGGCTTCCCCCCGATAAATACCAGCAGGCCTTTCTGTCCCTCGACCAGGCTGAAGGCCTGAAGATATTCTTCCAGGTCTCGAGCCCGGCCTTCATAAATATCGCTCATGGCTCCAGTCGGAGATTCAACCTCGAGCTTGTAGGCCAGCAAGTTTATGTCATTCCAGATTTCATCCTGGTCGGCTTTGAAGGAGCGATTTTCTTCTAAGTTGCGATGGACCTGTTCCATCTTCTTTTGACGCATCTTGTAGGCCAGGACGTGGTCAGACCTTTCCATGCGCAGGGTTGGACCGTGCCAGCGCTGAGCTTCAACGCAGCTTACCGGGATGACCACTGACGTCCCCGGAGCGACCAGGATTGTGGTGTTGAGCACCCGGTTCTGCTTGGCTCCTCTCAATTCCTCTCCGTCAAGCAGCAGAATCGGTTTCTTCCCCTGGTTGGTGGCTTTAAGCTCGGGCACCGAACCGCCGCGGCCGACCTCGCTTACCACAAGTGTTCCCTGCTCCAGGGCTTCTGACAGGGTGATATAATCTGGCCCCGGGTCAAGTTTTGAGCCGATGGGGAAAAGAACCATTTCCTCGTGAACCTGGGGTTCACCAAATTCCATTCCCCGAAGATAAAGATTGACCGTCCTTTCCATGCTGGTTTCTCCTTGAAAGTGTAAGTTTTAAGATTTCCAGACGTCCGGGGACTTGGGCCCTACGGCGGAATCTTAACCTGATGGATTGAAGTTCCCATCATCAACCCTCCGTTTTTAAATTGCTTCTTCTCACCTTTATCAGCCAGGGACCGTAGGCCCCGGCTTAAAATATTTCTCCCATTTCCTTCTTCAATTGCTCGGGTGTGATTTCAGCCAAGCCTGCGGCCCGGTTAAGATCCAGGATTTCCGAGGAAACGGCGTAATGCAGCAGGCGCCTGAATCTGGTCGGGTTTTCCTCGCCCGGGTATTCCACCGGCTCTTTCCACAGCCAGCCTTTTTCATTCATCATTTCCCGGAAAGAACGGAATCGCCTTTCGGTGACTAATTCCAGGTCGAGGGCTCGGCGCATGATGGCCTGCAGGGAAATTCCGTACCTCAACTTGAGTTCCGCCAGCTCGCTGAAGGCGATTTTGCGTCCAGCTGGCAGGAAATATTCTTCCAGGATTTTAGCCGGCAACAGGAAGGCCGCCGCAAACCTGTTATAAAGCCTGATTATTTCCGGCTCGTTGACCAGGCCAAACATAACCTGAGCCAGCTCAGCTGCTGTTCTGAACCTGATCCTGTCCACCGGCAAGCTCTTTTCCACCGCGATAAACGGCTGGCCGCGGTAGAAGCCGGACAGACTTTCAAATTTTTCCGGGCCGTCCAGCTTGAAGGTCTTGAGGCCGCGTTCTTCAAGAAAAGTCAGCAGGTTGACCACCGAGCCCGTGCCCAGGTCCCAGTGACGGCGGAGCTCGCCGGCGGCGCTTTCTGCCTCTTGTTCATTGCGGATTCTCATGGCCAGAGGCGGCTGAAACAGTTTTTCCTGGCGCAACAGCTTTTCCAGCCAGAGGTAGTTTTTCATTTTTTCGGAGAGAGTTAGTTTCAGGGCCAGAACCTGTTTACGAGGCAGACGGGGTTCAGGACGCAATTCTATTCCCTCTTCTGGAGTCAGGTCAGCCCAGGACTGCTTCAGGCGGAGGGCACGTTCGGCCGGAGTCTGGCTCAAATCATTATTATTTCGGGTGAAAGCCGGAACCGTAATTTCTTGGAATTTGATTTCCTGGCTTTGGAACCGGTCTTTCTCAGCACCTGGCAGCACGAAGGCTCTAACCTCAGCCTCCAACTCTTCGGGTTCCTCTGGTATCTCTTCAGGGATGTCAGGGGAAGGAGGGAGCTCGAGGACCTGGAGGAGGTGTTGAAGAACCTCGGGGGAGGGGCTGATCAGGCCTTTTTCATACTTGGCGATGGCCTGCCTGGTAACTATACCCCCGAGCTTCTGGGCCAGGTCCTCGAGGCTCAGACCGGCTCTTAATCTGGCTGCTCTCAATCTTATGGGAAAGGTTGGGTCTAACCCGGGTTTCGTGCTGCTATCGCCCATTTGTCCTTCTTTCAGTTGACAATATAAGCCTAAATATGACATTTGTCAACTATTTTTCTAATATTTTTTGGTATTTTTGTCCATTTAACAGATTAAAAATTTTTTTTAATACCTTGGCCGCCAGCCTTGGTAGAGATAGACCGACTAATTATAAGGAAACATGGACAGGACCAGGGTAATGTTAAAAAATAAAGTTTGGTTGTTTCCAGTTAGGGGCCGCGGGCTGCCCGGAAGCCGTTTTCGGGGTCCGGGATTTAGGCTTACTCTGGGGAGCGATTGTTCCGAGCTCCAGGCCCGGCCTGTGGTCATCGGCCAATTGAGTACGACCGCCGGCCCCGGTGCAACTAATTCATCTATTGAGTTTTATTATTAGTGTAGAAGGGTCAGGCTCCTGCGGTCAGGCTTAAGACTGATTGACATAATTGAGGAGCTAACTTAAGATAATTCGGAAAGGCGAAAGCAAAGAATCAGATGCCAGGTTTTATCTGCCGGGTCATAACTT
>JANLGB010000044.1:1846-3286 GCA_024653405.1 Candidatus Saccharicenans sp. | reverse complement strand
CTTCCGATGGGCGTATCCTCAAAGAAACCGTCCAGGCGGCTTCGGTTGAGGATTGCCGGCGGAGGCTCGAAGCTGAGGGGCTATGTGTTCTGTCGGTCCGCAAAGAGTTCAGGTTGTCGCGGATTCATCTTTTCGGCCGCCAGATAAAGCCGGCTGAATTTATCCTTTTTAACCAGGAACTGGTTGCCCTGCTTAAGGCCGGTTACCCGGTGCTCAAAAGCCTGGAGCTGGTGGAAAAAAGGGTGGAGAACCACGTCCTGCTGGACATTATCAGAAAGGTCGAATCTGAGGTCAGGGGCGGAAGGACTTTGTCGGAAGCTTTTGCCCCTTATGAGAAGCTGTTTTCCAAAGTTTACACCGCTTCCCTGATGGCCGGAGAAAGGAGCGGCAACCTGCCGGGTTCTCTGGCCAGGTACATCCAGTATGCTAAGGTCATAGACCAGACCAGGAGCCGGGTGCGCTCGGCCCTGCTTTACCCGACATTACTGATAATTTTCTCGGCCGTGCTGATCGGCCTGCTGGTGGGCCTGGTCCTGCCCCGTTTTGCCACTTTCTATGCCGACTTCGGGGCCCAGCTTCCGGGCCTGACCAGGTTCCTGCTGAAGCTGGCCATTTTTATCAGAGCCAACCTGGGCTGGTTTGGACTGGTCCTGCTGGTCCTGGTGATAGTTTACCTGGTTTTCAGGAAAAAGATTGCCTTTATCCTTTTTCAGGACCGCCTGAAACTGCGCCTGCCTTTCTACCGTTTTCTCCTTCAAGAGTCGGCGGTAGCTCTGTACAGCCGGACCCTGGGCTTGCTGCTGGAAGCCGGAATAACCTTGCTGTCTTCAGTTTCGGTGGCGGCTTTTTCGGTTCCCAATCGTTTTATCGCTTCCAGGTTGCAAGCGGTGGCTGACAGTCTCAAAAACGGCTTGAGCCTTTATGATTCGCTCCAGGCAACGGAGGTCCTGCCCCAGCTGGCCCTGGATATGATCAGGATCGGGGAAAGTTCGGCCAACCTCCCGGGGATGCTGGCCGGGGTGGCCGATTTTTATGATGACCGGCTGCGCGACCGGATTCAAACCCTGGTGGCTCTGATCGAACCGGTAATCATCATCTTTATCGGCCTGGTGGCTGCCGGCATGATATTATCGATATATCTGCCGATATTTAATATCATCAGGATAACGCGATAGAATAGAAGAGGAGGACGATTTGCCAAAAGGTGAGACCAACGGGCTGCTGCTGGCCGAGGAGCTCGAAGCTAAAAAGCTGGCGGAAAAGTACCGCGTACCCTACCTGGACCTTAACAGCCAGGAGCTGGACCGTAATTTGGTGCAGTCTTTTCCGGTCGATTTTCTCTACCGCTACAATTTTGTCCCGCTGCATGATACCGGAAAAGTATTGCAGATAGCCATTGCCGATCCCTCCGACCTGTCGGCCATTGACAGCATAGAAGCT
>JANLGB010000044.1:0-1836 GCA_024653405.1 Candidatus Saccharicenans sp. | reverse complement strand
AAGCTTATGCCGGGAAAAAAGTGGAGGTCTTTGCCGCCAGCCGAAGAGGTGTCCAAGAAGCGCTGCGGCGCAGCGAAGCCGCCGCTCAGGTATTGAAGGAGGCCACCGAAGGTTTTGTCCGCCAGGTGGTGGAAAAGGAAACCGGCGAGGAAGAGGATGTCATCACCATCGAGAAATTGACCGAGCAGGATGGTTCCATCATCAAGCTGGTCAACACCATCATTTTCACCGCGGTTCAGAAAAGAGCCAGCGACATCCACATTGAATCCAAGGAAAATTTCGTCCGGGTCAAGTATCGCATCGATGGGGTTCTGACCGAGGCCATGGAACCACTCGACCGCCAGTTCCAGTCGCTCATCATTTCCCGGGTCAAGATCATGTCCGACCTGGATATTTCCGAAAGGCGCGTTCCCCAGGACGGTCGCTTCCGCCTGAAAATCAAGGATAAGACCATAGATTTCCGGGTATCCATCATGCCCTGTATCTACGGCGAAGATGCGGTCATCCGGATCCTGGACAAGGAGATGATCACCGAGGCCTTTGCCGAGCTGCGCCTGGACCTGCTGGGCTTCTCTGATTATGTTCTGCGTAAATTCCGCCGCTACATCTACCAGCCTTACGGCATGGTCCTGGTAACCGGGCCGACCGGCAGTGGCAAGACCACCACGCTCTATGCGGCTTTGACCGAAATCAAGTCGCCCGAGGATAAAATCATCACCATTGAAGACCCGGTTGAATACCAGATTGAAGGTATCACCCAGATTCAGGTTAATGAGAAAAAAGGGCTGACCTTTGCCCGCGGCCTGAGGTCGATTCTGCGCCATGACCCGGATAAAATCATGGTGGGTGAAATCCGGGACACGGAAACTGCCCAGATTGCCATCCAATCAGCCCTGACCGGGCACCTGGTCTTCACCACTGTTCATGCCAATAACGTTTTCGATGTTATCGGCCGGTTCCTGCACATGCAGGTCGATCCCTACAGCTTCATTTCGGCTCTGAACTGTATCCTGGCCCAACGCCTGGTTCGCGTCCTCTGCCCCCGCTGCAAAGCCGCAGTAAAATATGATGACCTCACCCTGGAACTGTCTGGCCTGGACCCGGAAAAATACCGGGAAGTAACCTTTTACGAACCACGGGGCTGTGCCGATTGCCACGGAACCGGTTACAAGGGCCGGACAGCCATTGCCGAACTCCTGGAGCTGTCGGATAATATCAGGGAAATGATTCTGGCCAGGAAGCCCCTGTCGGAGGTGAAGAAGGTAGCCCAGGAGGAGGGGATGATTCCGCTGCGTCAGGCTGGCCTGGATAAGGTTCTTTCCGGTGTCACCAGCCTGAAGGACCTGAATAAAGTTACTTTCGTCGAGTGAGTTTGATGGGATTGCGAGACGGTCTTAGACGGTATTTCCTGGAACAGCCCAGGCCCGCGGCTGTTTTCCAGATTGCCCCAAGCTATTTTGCTGCCCTGAAGCCCGGGGAGGAAGCCGAAATAACTGCGGATGATTACGTTTACTTTCCGGTCCCTACCGGCCTGGTTGAAGCGCAGCTTGTTCAGAAAAACATAGTTCAGCCGGGACTGTTGCAGGAACTGGTAAAAAAGGTCTGGAGAAAATTCCGGCCCCGGGGCCATTCGGTTACCGTTATTCTGCCCGAAATGAGCACCCGAGTTTTTATCTTCGCTCTGGAAAGTGCCAGTCTGACCCCGGCCGAACAGGTTCGATTCATAGAGTGGCGTCTGTCGCATCAGCTGTCACGCCCCCTGGACCAGGTTCGCTACTCCTACCAGACTTTTAACGCTGCCGGACAGCGCAAGGTGCTGGTGGTTTGTACCGGTGA
>JANLGB010000043.1:8032-13450 GCA_024653405.1 Candidatus Saccharicenans sp. | reverse complement strand
GATGAAAAAATATCGCTTTCTAAGGTTCATTCTGGTCGCAATTTTTTTTCTGGTGCTGGGGGCGTTTCTATTTTTCTACATCACTTTTCGTTCGTCATTGCCCCCGAAAAAAGATACCAGCCAGATTCCCGGCCTGCGCTCCGAAGTTGTGATTAACTGGGACAAGTGGGGTATTCCTCACCTCAAAGCTAATAATGAGCTCGACCTTTTCTTGGCTTCCGGCTATATCCAGGCCAGAGAGAGATTGTGGCAGATGGAGCTGATCAGGCGGATAGCTCATGGTCGCCTGGCTGAGATTCTGGGTCAGCCGGGGGTGAAGTTTGATGTTCGCAGCCGCATCCTGGGCCTCCAGGTTGGCATTGAGAGAGACTACCAGAAATTGTCCGGAGAAATGAAGGAGCTACTGGCTGCTTATGCTCGGGGAGTGAATACTTACATGGAAAGCCTCAAGTGGAACTGGCCGCCAGAGTTCATCGTCCTCAGGTACAGGCCCGAACCCTGGCGGATTGAGGATACCCTGGGAGTGAAACACGTGCTGGCCATGAGCCTGGCGGCCGACCTGACCTCGGAAATACCGCGCATGAACATCATGAAATTGACCGGGCGGCGGGGGCTGGAAGTCCTGGAACCGGGCATTGACTTCCCGCCCGACCCAGAAGTCAGGCTGGATTACCTCAACCTGGGCTGGATGGGCCAGTCGGTGGTGATGGGCTCCAACAACTGGGTAATTTCCGGTCAGCTGACTGAAACAGGGCTACCGTTCCTGGCCAATGACCCCCACCTGAATATTTCCGTGCCACCCATCTGGATGGAAATCGGACTGGAATGTCCCGATTACAAGGTGAGCGGAGTGACGGTGCCCGGAGTCCCGATGGTGATAATCGGGCATAACCAGTACCTGGCCTGGGGCGTGACCAATTCTTACGTGGACGTCCAGGATATCTACGTGGAACAGGTCGACTGGGAAAAAGAATCATATTTTCGGAATGGACAATGGAAACCCTTCTCCTTTCGCCGGGAAGAGGTCAAGATCAGGGGCCGGAAGGATCCCCAGTTGATGTCGGTGCGCTGGGTCGAAGAAGGCCCGATGATCAACCCCTTTCTTCTGAGTTGCGAGATGCCCATTACCCTGCGCTGGACACTGTACGAGGGGGATAGCACCGTGGCCGGGCTGTACTTGATTAACAAGGCCCGGAACTGGGAGG
This sequence comes from Candidatus Saccharicenans sp., assembly GCA_024653405.1. Lineage (GTDB taxonomy): Bacteria > Acidobacteriota > Aminicenantia > Aminicenantales > Saccharicenantaceae > Saccharicenans. The sequence continues at coordinate 12,245 of JANLGB010000043.1, read as the reverse complement.
AATTCTGCCGGGGGGCCAGGCTTTTTGAAAATCCCTCCCAAAATTTTGTCTATGCCGATGTGGTCGGCAATATCGGCTACTACCTTTCGGGCAAAATTCCGGTCAGGAAAAAAGAGACCGCCGTCTATCCCTATCCCGGCTGGAGGGAGGATAGCCAGTGGAGTGGCTACCTGGCCGAGGAAGATAAACCCAATCAGTTCAACCCGGCTTCCGGCTTCATCGTGACTGCTAACAACAGAATTTCTCCGGATGACTACCAGCACTACCTGGGCTATGACTGGCTGTCTTCTGATAGAAAAGAAAGGATTGCAGAACTTATCGCCGCCCGTCCCAGGCATTCAGTGGAGAGCCTGATTGCCATTCAAAATGATGTTTATTCTCGCCGGGCCGAACGGGTCAAGAAAGTCCTCAACCAGATCAGGCTGAGCCACCCGGCAGCCGAAGAAGCCCGGAAACTCCTGATTCAATGGTCGGGCCAGGTTCGGGAAGGTCTGGCCCCGGCCCTCTTTGAGGTTTTCTGGGACAGGCTACAGGAATTGACTTTCAGCGATGATTTTCGTTCATATTACCCTCAAATTGCTGAGTATTTCCGGGCCAAGGAAGCCGGACTGGAAAGAATCTTGGACCAGCCCGATTCCATCTGGTTTGATCTTAAGGAAACTGAGAAGGTGGAAACGCGGGAAGAAATCATCGAGAAAGCTCTGCTCGAAGCCCGAGATTACCTGCGCCACAAGTTCGGGAGAAATCAGGAAAAGTGGGACTGGGCCAGGCTTCACCGCCTGGGTTACAGCCACGTGCTCGGCAAGAAATGGTTCCTGGGGTTTTTCAATTGCGGAAAATTCCCGATGATAGGTGATTTGACAACGGTCCGGGCCAGTTTTAGCGACGACGGCTGGGAGACCACTGGCGGGGCTTCCTGCCGTCTGATAGTCGACCTGTCTGACCTGGATAAGTCCCTGTCGGTGATAACTTCAGGACAGAGCGGTCACTTCCTGAGCCCTCACTATAAGGACCAGATTTCACTCTACCTAAACAGCCTTTACCATCCCTGGGCTTTTTCAGAAGCGGCCGTCGGTCGGGTCCTGGAGAGAACAGAAAAACTGGTGCCGCAGAAATAGCTCGGGGTCTTGGTGGCTGAAAAAAAATAAAGCTCGTTCCCAGCTGGAAACCAGTTATTGAAGAGAGCAAGCTTTGGCTCTATTCGTCTGAGCTGGTCGTCCGTTTATTATTTTTTGTTCGGGATAACGCCGGAAACGAACTGAGGCCCAGCTGGGTAGCGGACTTTATAACTTTATAAGATAAATGGCTCGGTTTTAATAAAAAGGGTTTTCCTTGCAAAAATAATTTTAAGGTCCGCGATGACAGGGCCAAATAAAGCCCAATCTGGCACCAGCTCCTAAATGTCGAACAGGGGACGGCGACTTATTTTAAGGGGAGAACGAAGGCGGTGGTAAACGGCGGCTGAGGCCCGGCGGCAGGCTTCCGGCAGGGAATAGCCGGCCGCCAAGAAGCAGAGGATGGCCGATGACAGAAAACAGCCACTGCCATGAACCTCCAACGGGAGTTTTTTCTTCTGGAAGTGGTAAAAACGGCTACCGTCAAAAAGAACATCAACAGCTACCGCTGTTCCCGGCAGGTGCCCACCTTTTACCAGACAGGCGGAAGAGGTCAGTTGGCTGAGGCTGCGGGCCGCTTCCTCCATTTTTTCCGGCCGGTCGATTCTTTCTCCCAGAATTAGTGAAGCTTCATTAAGGTTGGGCGTGATCAGGGTGATTTTACCGCTTATGGCATTAAGATAAGACCGGAGGCTCGATTTTTCCAGCAGCCAGCGGCCAGAGGAGGAACGGAAGACCGGGTCCACCACCAGCGGCAGAGAGCGGTTTTCTCCGGCAATTTCAGCAATGACCGGGATGATCTTCCGGCTGCCCAGCATGCCGATTTTAATCCCGGACAAGTTGAAATCTGACTTAAGTCGGCGGTATTGCTCGAGGGCCAGTTTTGGGGATAAAGTTCGGTAGCCATAAACCCGGCTGGAATTCTGGATGGTAATAGCAGTGAGGATGGCCAGGCCATGAAAGCCAAAATGGCGGAAAACCCTTAAATCCAGGGTGGCTCCGGCGCCAGAGGAGGGGTCAAAGCCAGCTACGGTCAGCAGTGTTTTTCTCACAAGCTAATTCTAACCTAAAATTTGGAATATTTTTAGCCGGTTTCCTTTTTTAACTCATGCTCTCTTTATGGTAAAATTCTGTTCGTGAAAGCCAGGTTCCATGCTTTCATTTCTGGCCGGGTGCAGGGTGTGGCCTTCCGTTACTTTGCCCAGGAGATAGCCAGCACTCTGGAAGTGACCGGCTGGGTACGAAATTTGTATGACGGGCGGGTGGAGGTGGTGGCCGAAGGCGAGAAAGATAGGCTGGAACAGTTCCTGGCTCAGCTCAAAAGGGGCCCACGGCTGGCCCGAGTGGAAGAGGTGGAAGTCAACTGGGAAGATTTCAGGGATGAATTTTATGATTTTTCCATAAAGTTTTCCGGCTTCTGAGAGGTTCTCAGCCGGTCCTGTCTTTCGAGGCCAGAAACTTTTTTCGGCAGTCTTCGGAACAGAAGTAATAGACCTGGCCGTTATGGTTTTCTTTTAGAGCTTCCTCCTCTGAAATATAAGTATTGCAGACTTCATCCTTAACCATGGTTTTTCTGGGTAAGGAATCGGGCTGGCGGCGGCCGGTTCGGGGTGGTTGGCCCAGAGACTGGAAAAAGCGAACTACAAGGTAAATGAGATAGAGCAGCAGGGCCAGGAAGATTAACCTTATTAACACGGATTAAAATTTACTCAATTACCAGGTGGGTGTCAAATACCCGGAAGGAGCAGGCCGTCGGCTTGCTTTAACCGCTACAAACAGTTATATTTGGCCTGAAGATGATAGACTGTTTCTTAGCGGAAAGCCTCTGCCAGCTTAGGCAAGAAATACGTCGGCTGACTTCAGGAATTAAGGACTCTCCGGCCGACAGGATAACTGTTTCTCTGGAGAAAAACCTGAACCAGGAGCTGTCCCGGCTGCTAAAATCTGCCTTAGGCCAAGGCGATTTTTTCCGGGCGGGACAGAAGGAAGCTGAGCGCCTGGTCTGGTTAACGGAAGAGCTGGCCGCTCACTTTCCGGAGTCCGGATTGGAACTGGCCGTTCAACAGGGGTTGATTCTTCCCGTCCTGAGACTTTCCGGGCTGATAGACAAGAAATCCGAAGAACCGTCCAGAAGAAAAAACGGAAGAAATTATGTCCTGGACGAGGTCAATCATCTCTTTCTGCCGTTGCCGACCAGAAGAACTCTCCGGTTAATGTTGGAGGGAGTGGCTGGTGTTTTGGCCGGTCCGGGAGAAAACTGGGAGTCCGCCGTGCCCGTTTTCACCGGGCTGCCTTTAAGAAAAATGTTGCTCCCGGCCTCCGGTGAGTCAAGAGATTTTTCCAACCCGGTAGTGTCGTATTATCTTGTTGAGTCTCCAAGTATCAGGATTTACGACTGCCGCCCAGCCAAGCGATATTTTCCATTAAGACCGGCCAGGTGTGAACTGCGTCTGGATTCTGGCTCCAACTGGACAAAGCAGCCTGTTCTGCAGCTCCAACTCGGCCAATTTCAGTCTCTGCTGGCCGGCTATTATCTTCTTCTTTTAGCCTGTTTTTCCGGCTGGCTAAGGTCCGCCTGGCAGAGCTTGGCCAGTCGCAGACCGCCTCAGGGATGGCCTGCGAACCTGGAGGCTGAAATCTGCTTCCTGGCCACCGAGCTGGGCCGGTTACAGTTAGGCCTTTACCACCTGAGCCAGGCCCAACCCGGCTCGCCGGCTCATTTTCTGGTTAAAGTTGAAAAACTGGGCCTTAAAGGTTTACACTTGGCTTCCAGAGCCTGGAAATACCTTGACCGGGCCGGGAGCACGATTAATCTTTAGATGGGGGAGGAACGATGAAACTAAAAGATTTCTACCGCCTGGCGATCGAGATCGGAATTAAAAATGACCTCAGGCCCAGGGAAGAAATAGAACGGTTGCTCCAGGAAGAAAAAGAAAAATATGACAAGCTGGAAGCGGGGGAAAAAGAAACTTTCGACCTGGACCGGCTATTCAATCCGTTTGCTGACAGCCGGGTGCTGGTGGGTGACCCGGAAACCGAAATCAGCCGTATATTGGCCGGGATTGATATGGATGGGTCTGAAGTCCTTCTGGCTTACA
>JANLGB010000043.1:0-8022 GCA_024653405.1 Candidatus Saccharicenans sp. | reverse complement strand
CTGGGTGTCACGCCGAAAGCACTCAGCAGGTCAACCTGCTGGCCCATCATCCTTCGGGACGGGCCCTGGCCCGCCTGTCCGAGGTCATGGCCCTGCAGGTTGACCTGCTGAGTGCTTTCGGCGTGACACCCAGCGTGGCCGAGCAGCTCCTGGAAAAGAGGATCGGTGAGATTGAAAGACGGCTTCTCCCAGTGAACCATAACCGGACTGTGGACGTGGCGCGGCAGTTGAACCTGCCCCTGGCCTGCCTCCATACTCCGGCCGATAATTGCGTTACCAGATATTTAACAGACCTCTTCCAGCAGAAAGCGCCGGAAAGGTTGAAAGATGTTCTGAACATCCTGAAAGAAATTCCTGAATACCGGACTTCCAGCCGGAATTCGGTCCCACCCAAGATTCTGTCCGGTTCGGAAAGCAGCCGGGCCGGGAAAATTTATGTCGACATGACCGGAGGCACCGAAGGCTCCAGGGATATTTATGAGAAGCAGGCGGCAGCCGGTATCAGCACCCTGGTGGGCATGCATTACAGCGAGGAAGCCCTGGAAAAGGCCAAGAAAGCCAACCTGAATGTCATCGTGGCCGGTCACATTGCCAGTGACACCCTTGGCTTAAACCTGCTGCTGGACCAGCTGGAGCGGGAAACCGGCCAGACTCTGGAGGTGGTAACTGTCTCCGGGTTTGAAAGAATCAGGCACGGGTGACCCAACGGGCTGAGGTCTTTACTGCCTGGCCAGGCTGACAATCCAGCGGGCAAAAGCCCGGGCATCTTCCAGGTCATGCTGGTCGGGGTGGTTCCTGGCGGTTACGGCCATTTCCGTCCACAGTTCGTGTTCGGGCGACCGGCTGAGGATTTCCATGGCCTGTTCTGAGACCTTACCCCGGCAGCTGAAGGTCCCGAGTATTCTGGTCCTTGAAGCCAGAATCAGGGCCTGTTCCATGGCCTCCCGGGAGAGCCTGGTACCGGGAATCGAGCCGTGAGTCATGAAAATAGCGGTTTTAAGACCGGCCGGCAATTTCTTCAGGAAACTTTCAACCCTGGTCGGGACACTGTGACTGTGCACCGGGCAACCGATGAAAACCAGGTCGTAAGCTGAAAGGTCGTTGGCCTCGGCCAGTGGTTGCAGGTCCTTCGTTTCGGGCAAAACCTCAAAAATGGCTTCTGCCACCATTCTGGTATTTCCGGTCAGGCTGTAGTAGGTGACCAGGCTTCTCATCTTAACCTCTCTTTTTCAGAGTAGTTGAAAACTATTTTGCCATAAATTGGGATATTAGCCAAACTCGGCGGTTCACTCCGGCTTCTTACGGGGCAGAGTAATGGTTACCCGGGTTCCTTGGCCCAGCTGGCTTTCCAGCCGGATCGACCCCTCGTGTTCTTCGACGATCCTCTTGCAGATGGCCAGCCCGAGGCCGGTGCCCTTTTCCTTGGTGGAAAAGTAGGGTTCAAAAATTCGGTCAACCATTTCTGGCGGGATGCCGCAGCCATTGTCTTTGATTTCCACCATCAGCTCTTCACCCGCCTCTTTCAGCTTGACCTCGACCCGGCCCCTGTCCTTGATGGCTTCAATGGCGTTAATCAGGAGATTGCGGAGGGCCACCTTCATCTTGCCCCGGTCTCCCAGGAGCTCAAAATCATGGCCCGACTGGTGCAGGCTGAAGCTGATCCGGTCGGCCAGGGTCTGCTGGAAGGGCCGGAGGAGTTCCTGGACCAGTTCTTTCAGGTCAAACCTGGTCTTAATGGTTCCGCTTTCCCGGGCGATGGTCATGAACTCTCCGGCAATGCGCCTCAAGTTCTCGACCTCGGAGATGATGTAGGAAATTGATTCTTGAAGTACCCGGTCGAAATCGGGATGCTTGTCGGCCCGAACCTTGAGGATGTGCTCGGCCGAGAGCTGAATGGGCGTCAGAGGATTTTTAATCTCGTGGGCGACTTTCCTGGCCATTTCGGTCCAGGCCACCCGCTGGCTCAACTCGGCCAGTTCTTTTTGGTGGGCCTTCAGGTTTTCGACCATGGTATTGAAGCCGTCGACCAGGCTTCTGAGCTCGTCCTGGGCCTGGTGTTCAACCCGGACGTCCAGATTGCCCAGGCTGAGTTCCTGAGTGGCCCTGATAAGCTGGTTTATCGGCAGCACCACCATTTTTTTGATGGTGGCCACCAAAAAGGCAATCAGCAAAATAAAAAAGACCGAGGTGAACAGGAAAAATTCAAATAACTCGGCCCGGGCCCGGGAGATTTCTTGTTTTTCGAAAGGAAAGGGCAGGTGCAGAAAGTAAGTATCCTGGTGGTAGTGGTAGGGGATGGTCAGGGTCTGGTAGGAATAGCGGCCGAAAGCCCGGCGGCTGACCACCAGCGGCTGTTTGAGCCAGGCCAGCCTGAAATAAGTTTCGCCATCCATCATTTCCGAGAACAGCCCGGTCTCGAAGAATTCTTGCCGGCTGGAAGACAGTAGCTGCCCGTTCTTGAACAGATTGACGTCGTTGTTGAAAGTGCTGCTGATCCAGAAGACCAGGTCCTCGGGCCGGCCCGGCGCTGGGGATTCGGTCTGTTCCTGCAGGCTGATAAAATCATGTAGAATGCTGCGAGCAAAATAAGCCCGGCTGGTGGCTTCCTGCACGAAGCGGTCGGCAAAAATTCTGGCCACCACCGTCTGGCTGAAAAAGATAAAAAAGAAAATTGGCACCAGGCCGGCGGCCAGGAACGACAGGTAAACGCGGAAGGAAAAAGACCTACCGGATAACCACCATTCTTTGCGCCTTACCAGGTAGGGCAGCAGGCCGGCTACCAGGAAAATAGCCAGAAGAAAGAAAAGCTTGAGAAATTCGGTAAACTGCCGGCGTAAGGATTTCAGCGGCTGATAAAATACGCCAACCTTATTGTCAGCGAGGGCCAGGAAAAAGCCCCGATAATGGCTTTGGCCGTCACGGAATTCAAGCCAGCGACCGGTCGGCGGCGGAGGCCAGCTCACCTTGATTGCCACCGGCAGGGCCAGGCCTGGCTTGTTCTGCTGAAAAACAGACTCTCCCCGGGAGTTAAAGATAGCCAGGCTGACCGGGAAGTGTTGCAGGGAGGGCAGGGTATTAAGCCGCAGCAGTTCGAAATAGGGATTGGCAGAGTAATAAAAGGGCAATAATTCCGGGTCCAGGCTGACCCAGATGGCCAGGCGACCACCCCGTCCTTGCTCATCCCTGAAATCCTGATAACCGACCAGGAAATGCTTTTCCTGGCCGAGGATATCAAGATATTGCTCATCGAAGACAGGCCTGAGAGAGAATGGAAGGTCGTTGGTCTGCTCGGCGAAAACCGGCAGGTTAAGGCCGAAAGAAGACAGCAGCTTGAAGTCGGTTGATTGGAGATAAAGGCAGGAATTCCAGTTGAACCTGGCCAGGAGGGTCTTATTCCAGAGAGACCGGGCCAGTTCGGGATCGGAAGGATTTCTAAAATATTGTAAAAGTTCTCTTGACCTCTTCTGGAGCTCAGCCAAGGATTGGTTAAGAGCAGTCCGGGCCCAGGCTTTCTGGGAAGAGACGAGGTGGACCAGGACATTTTCAGTCAGGGTTCTGGCCCGCTGCTCGGTGAATTCCTTCAGCATGGAGTAAGTAAAAACGGAGATTATTAGCAGACAGAGTCCAAGCTTTGCCCAGCTTCTCCAGGGTAAAGCCGAGGCCGCAGCCAGCAGTAGCCAGAATCCTACCTGGATCATAATGTTAAACCGGGTGAGATCAGTGAGGAACCAGAGCCCGAAATAAAATACCAGGCCGGTCAAAAGAAAGGCGGCCAGCAACCCTGGGTTCTTAGGGAGGTCGGCGAGGAGTTGCCTGGAAAACAAGATTACCGGAAGAAGTAAACTGGCCAGCGCCAGGAACAGGCTCAGATAAATCAGAAGGGAGGCGGCAGTGAAGGGGAAGCTCAACAGGTTTAGATTGCAGTTAGCCACTGCCCGCTTGATAAACCAGGTCAGGATCAATATGGCCAGGGCCGAACCCGAGGCCAGCAGTATTAGTCCGGCCATTCTTTTCCGGGGGGAAGAGATAACGGCCCGTTCCGTCTGCTCCGGCCACAGGTTCTCGGGGGCAAAAATCTTTAGGCTGACATACATCAGGATAAAAAACAGGAGGCAGCTGAGAAAGATTTCGGCCGGCGAGGCCGCCAGTCCGAGCGGGCTGTTCAGACCCAGAGTCTGAGGGTTGAAAATTGGCCAGCTCGAAGCCGGGTAGTTCCTAGCCAGCAGCCCGAGGTGAACCCGGATGATGATCAGGCCAGCCAGGATAAGGAACCAGGTGATTCCGGGGCTCCTGGAATTCTGGAACCTGGACCGGTAAAGCCAGGTTGTTATCAAACTAAAAGACAGAATGGCCAGGATGATGGCCAGAATCCTGATCAGCCCGGGCAGGGCTATTCGCTCTCGCTGCAGCTGGAGAGAATTCAGGGTAACGGTGGCCAGAATCTGGCCCTGCTCATTGCGGAGGGGGAAATAGAGAGTCCTGATTTCGGTTTCTTCTGCCTGCTGGCTCAGGTATTCATCCTGGGTGCGGGAGAAGAATCGACCCAGGGCTTCAGTATCCTGATCGTGAGGCCAGAAGTTGATATCGGCCCCGCTGCGGCCAATTGATTTCAACCGATTGAATTCCCTGACGTAAGCCGATTGGAATTGTGGCTGGAAAGCCAGCAGCTCGAACAGGGCCAGGTAGCCATGACCCGGCCAAGCTATCAGCTTAACCAGGTAATAAGAAGCTCGGTCCTGGATGATAAAACTGCCCGCCCGCAGCTTTTCCGAGCCTTCTGGCCAGTTGCTCAGTTGGTTCTTGAGGTTGGTGACGCTGCCCAGCCACAGGCGGGGGGTAAGGTCCTGTTCCAGCCAGGCCACGCCTTCCACTTCGGTTTCCAAAGCGGCTTTACGAAAAAAATCGAAAACTTTCTGGGGCTGGTAATCTGAAAGAGGCTGTTCAAAATAGCTCCGTCTTTTTTCTAGAAGACTGACCAAGCGGGAAAACTCGTCCTTGATGCTGGCCGCATTTTTTCTGAGACCGGCTAGGATGTCTGGTTCTGATTGAAGGGAGCGGGTCCGGTAAAGGAGACTGGAGGCTCCGAGCAGCAGCAGTCCCAGCAGAAAGAGGCAGGCTGCGGTCAACGGGATTTTATGGCTTGTCGCGCGCTGCCAGTGGGCCAACTGTTTTAATTTTTTCATCTAACGTTTTTCAGCTCTAATTTCCCTGATTTTTAGGAGAGGTTCACCAGTCTTCCGGTCAGACGGCCTTTCTGGGAAGATATAAAAATAAACCCGGAATAAGTGCTTGCGGCCGTCCCGCTTATCGCTGGCCGACCAGCGGGCCTGGATGATGGCTCCCCGCCGGTCCAGGACCGGTTGATTTTCCTGGTCAACAAAAAACTCCAGGGTGGAGCCATGCTGAAAAAGCCGTTTCAAGATCTGGAAGGCCTGTTCCCGGGAGAAACAATCAGACACCTGAAAGGGTTCAGGCAGGGTCAGGAGAACGGGGGAGTCAGAGGGTAGCAGTTGAGCCAGACTGGCCGGGTCATTCTGCAGGAAGGCACTCTCCAGGGAGAAATTAAACTGGTTAATCAGGGCCAGGACAAAAGATAAAAATAAAGCTAAACCACCATTCACAACTTCAATTCTAATAAATATCTATGGATAATTCCAGAAATATGACAGGCTCGTTTCCCTGGTTCTGACCGGGATAATCAGGCCTTTTTTTCTTCGGTTTTCTGTTCTTCCTGCAGAGCGGCCGCCTCGGCTTCCAGCTTTTTCTGCCGGATGGAATCTTTAATGCTGGAGATACCGGCAATGATGGCGATCAACCCGCCGAAGAACAGGATCGGGGGAATGAAGCCAAAGACCAGTTCGTAAAATTCTCTCCACCAGATGAATATCACCAAATAGATACCGGCAATCATGGCCACAATACCCAGGAAGATGGCTAAGTATTTGCCCATTCTGTACCTCCCTTCGTAATTCACATGGCAAGTAATTATCTACAAAATTTTTCAAGAATAGTCAAATCCCAGTTGAAATTTTCTCTTATTTTTTTTGAACGGTTGAAAGGGGACAGTAGGCTCCAGCAGGTTGGGATTGAATTTCTCGATGGCCGCGGGTAACATTAGGCTGAAGATGAGTCTCAAACTGGTGATTTTTGACCTGGATGGTACGGTAGTCGAGAACAGTTATGATTGGCCGGTCATAAGGCAGCAACTGGGTGTCCAGGGTGGTTCCATCCTGGCCTATCTCGACCGCCTGCCCGAACCAGAAAGGTCGGAGAAGTATGCCCTGCTCCGGAAGTTTGAAAGGGAGCAGACCGAAAGTTCGGTGCTGAAGCAGGGCGTGAGAGAATTTCTGGAGTGGCTGTACTGGTCCGGGATAAAAAAAGCTCTAGTGACCAACAACAGCCAGGGGAATACCGACCATCTGCTGCGAAGGTTTCAACTGGAATTTGACCTGGTGCTGACCCGGGAGAGCGGGCTGCACAAACCGGCCGGAGCTCCCTTCCTCAGGGTAATGGAACATTTCGGGGCCAGGGCCGGGGAGACGGCGGTGGTAGGCGACACCAATTATGACCTTCTGGCGGCCAAGGAAGCCGGCATTGAGCTGGTTTTTATTCTGAAGAGTTCGATGACACCGGACCGGCTGGAAGGGGCCGAGCTGGTTCAAACTTTCGCTGACATTAAAACCAGGCTGACCGCAAGGTTCTCCGGCTAAGCCGGTTTCCAAGTTGTCTCAATCTTAGCTAATAGGACTAATCCAATCGAATCAATTAGAAGGCTCAGCCGGCAGCTCGGGCCCTATTCCGCCAGCTTTTCGTAAACGACTTTACCTCCGACTATAGTGTAAAAAGATCACTTCCGAAAACGGTGATATCAGCCAGTTTGCCCGGTTCCAGGGTGCCTTTCAAATTTTCCTCAAACGAAGCATAGGCCGCACCCCAGGTAAAATACTTGATGGCTTCGGCCAGAGTCAGTTTCTGTTCTGGGAACCAGCCGCCTTCCGGGTAATCGAATTCGATGTTTTTCCTGGTGATGGCCGAATACAGCCCGCGACGCGGGTCGAGAGGTTCGACCGGCCAGTCGGAGCCAAAAGCCAGCACCGCCCCATTGTCCAGCAGAGTCCTCCAGGCATAGGCATACCGGGAACGTTCTTTGCCAACTCTTATTTCGCAGAAGCGCATGTCGGTCGTGCAGTGGGTGGGCTGCATAGAGGCTATCACCCCCAGTTGTTTGAACCTGGGAAAATCTTCCGGCCTGATTATCTGGGCATGCTCTATCCTGAAGCGCAGATCCTTCGGACCGTATTTTTTCTGAGCCCTTTCGACAGCATTTATAACCCAGTTAACCCCCTTATCGCCGATGGCGTGGGTGCCAACCTGGAAGTCATTGGCATAGGCCTTTTCCAGCAGTTGATAAAAAACTTCTTCGGGATACTGGGGCAGGCCGCTCTTGTCCGGGGCATCGGCAAAGGGTTCAAACATCAGGGCTGTGCCGGAACCGAGGGTCCCGTCTATGAAAGCTTTGAGAAAACCGATTTTCAGGTAGTCATCTCCCTGCCCCTGGCGCAGACCCAGCTGGAGATACTGGTCGATGCCTTCTATTGGCAGCCAGGCATAGACCCGCAAGGTCAACTTGCCCTCGGCCTTGAGCTTTTTATAGATCTCCAGGTCACGCCAGCCAGCGTCAGCGTGAACCCCGGTCAGGCCCAGCTTCCGGGCGTGGTCCAGGGCTCTCAGGATATCTTCTTCGGGCGTGGATTGAACTGCGGCTTTCACTTTGATCAAGCCCATAGCCGATTCTTTAAGGATTCCGGTCGGTTGGCCAGTCCTGGGGTCGCGGACAATCTCCCCGCCGAAGGGGTCCCTGGTTTTTTTATCAATGCCAGAGAGTTTCAGGGCCAAACTGTTGAGCCAGGCAGAATGGCCGTCCACCCGGCGGATGACCACTGGATTCTGGGGGGAGACTTTATCCAGGTCTTCCCGGGTCGGCCATTTCTGACCCGGGAAAAGGGTGTGGTCATATTCCCG
>JANLGB010000042.1 GCA_024653405.1 Candidatus Saccharicenans sp. | reverse complement strand
GCCTAACGTTTAGGAGCTCATAGTCCAGGTCAAAGAGGCAATTACAATCACAGAGGGAAGAAGCTTCTTTCTCTTTTATTCTTATTTCTCCGGGCAGAATAACAATGTCGGCTGAAATCGATCCTGGACAACAATTAAAGGCGGCGTTGATATGGTGCATGGTCATCCGCCCCTGACCATCATAATAATATTCCAGGCATTCTTCGCTGGCAGGATGAATAGCTGCTTCCACCCCTTCCTGCTCTCCCTGATTGACCGGGAAGCTCTTGCAGTCCGAGTATCTTACCAATTGGCCAGAAGCAGTCCCGGAATGAGAGGAACAGCTTATAAGAGCCCAGAGGAGCAGGCTGGCTGTGGGGAATAGAAAAATCCCAAAAATCCTGCTCTTAAGCTTAGGTTTCATCCTTATAACCCGGGAATCTGCTTGGGCCTTCCGCCCTTTGAAAATATAGGTTTCGAGGCAGCTGATGTCAAACCTCGCTATATTTTAAGGGTTAAGCTTGAGGTTGATTGAAAGGTCGATTCCCCTGGTCTGGAAAAAATTATTAGATTTTGGGTTCCGTACAAGACCAGAGAAAGACCGGGCACCTTAAAGCACCTGTAATTTCCTGATTTGAAAAATAGACCCCAGTAATTGGATAATGTGCTCTCATGGGGAAAGATAGAAGCGAGAAGAAGAAGTTTCCTGATATAGTCCCCGGCCCACGGAAGAAAACTGAGCTAATTGATGAGCCGGTAGAGATGCCGATAGACGGGGTGCTGGACCTCCATACTTTTCAACCCAGAGAAGTCAGAGAACTGGTTAACGACTACCTCGAGGAATGCCTGAAGCGCGGCATTTATGAGCTGCGCATTATTCACGGCAAAGGGACCGGCACCCTCAAAGCCATTGTCCACAGCGTCCTCAAAAAACACCCGGCGGTGGCCAGCTTCAAAGATGCCGACCTGACCGCTGGCGGCTGGGGTGCCACCGAAGTTACTCTCAAGAAAAAATAAAAGATTTACTCATAGGATTGGCCCGTTCTTCCGACTTCTCCATCTCGACCATAATTGAAATTCTTTTTCCCGGGCTACAATTCTTGTGGAGCGACATTTTATTTATCCTTCTTTTAGGTTGCGGTACCTGGCCCTTGGAACCGGGAAAATTTCTTTGACTGTTTTTATACGTCTTTTTAAGATAATAATGTCATGTGGCAGGATCTCGGGGCATTTCCCAATGAAGGGAATTCATAATCCGTTAAATCTTAAGAATTTACTTGCACGGCCCGACCAGTCGACATTTGACAGACGGCTCCCTATCTTAATGGCCCTGCTCTTTTTATCGCCTTTCTGAGTCCTCCAGCCCACTCAGCTCCGCTCTCTTCCAGGCCGCCCCGCTGGCTGGTGGAATTATCAGAAAGGGCCCTACCTGCTCTGGCCCCGGAAACAGAAGCAGTTTACCTTCTTCATGAACAGAAGCTGGTTTATAGCTCGAGCGGCCACCTGATTCGCTACGGCCGGCAGGCGATAAAAATTCTCAGAAAGGAAGGAATCGAACCACTAAAGTTCCTGGTCAGGGCCAACACCTTCAATACCCGGGTCCGCAAGATGAATGCCTGGGTCGTCAACCCCGACGGTAGCAAGCAGAGTTATAACATCAATTCGGCGATTTCAACTTCACTGGCTCCGGATACGCTTTACTGGGATGTCAAAACTGTTTTTCTGTATCTGTCCGAGGTTACCCAGGGCAGCCTGATTGGCTATGAATGGGAAGAGGAGATAAAACCCCTGTCTCTTGAGGACCTCTTTGTATTCCAGCAGCGCTTTCCAGTTCTGCAGGCCGTCTATCAGGCGGAATATCCCAAGGATTGCCAGCCCTGGGTCGGCTGGATTAACTGGCCGGAATCCCCGTTGACTTCTGGAGCCCGTTCCCTCACGGTTCAGCTGGCGGATATCCCGGCCATAAAAGATGAACCGCTCAAGCCCTCCGATGAAGCTATTGCCGGGCGGTTGCTGGTGCGATTCAGACCCGAGACTACTCCAAGATACGGTCAGTTTTTCTCCGATTGGAAAGACATGGGACTGTGGTATGAACAGTTGTCGCGGGAACGACGCCAGCCGGATGAAAGAGTTAGGGTTAAAGCCGCCGAACTGGTTTCCGGATTAACCGACCTGAGGCTGCAGATAGAGAAACTGGCTACTTTCGTCCAGCAGGAGATCAGGTATGTTTCCATCCAGATAGGAATTGGTGGCTACCAGCCCCATGCCGCGCCCGAAATCCTGGCTAATCGTTACGGCGATTGCAAGGATAAAGCCACCTTGCTGGCGGCTCTATTGAGTTATTTGAATGTTGATTTCTACTACCTTATCGTTAACATAGATAGACAGGTGGTAAAAGAGAATTCGCCGGTCTCGCTGTTCTGGTTTAATTACGCCATCCTGGCCATCAAGCTGCCCGACGATAAAATGTTTGAGGGGGCGGAAGCGGTGGTCTTGGTTCCCGGCCTGGGTCGGCTATTGATCTTCGATCCGACCATGCCCCACAGCCCGCCCGGCCGGTTGCCCTTCTACCTCCAGAAGAACAACGGGCTGCTGGTAGCCGGTGAACACAGCCGTCTGCTCCCCTTTCCCAGCTCGACTCCAGAAAGATTGGAATTGAGATGCCGGGGACAATTTGTGCTTTCCGCTGACGGCCTGCTGAAAGGAAGCGTTTCTGAAACACTGTCTGGCTTCCAGGCCGAGGGGGCTCGCTTGAAGCTCCGGGATGCCACCGAGAGTGAAAGACGCAAGGACCTGGAGGATTTTCTGGCCCGGAGTGTAGGCTCATTCAGCCTGGAAAATTATGAGTACCGTAACCTTGATGAGCCGGAGAAAGATGTAGAACTCAAGTACGATTTCCGGGCCAGGTCTTAGCTTAACCGGAGTGGCGATCTCTGGAGCTTCAGGCCGAATATTCTGGCTCTGGTTGAGGAAAATGAGGTCTTGAAACAGAAAGGCGACCGGAAATATCCGGTCTTGTTGTCTGTGGTTGGCACCAGCCAGGACGAGTTTGAAATCAGGCTCCCGACCGGTTACACCGTTGAGGTGCTTCCGGAGCCGGTTGAACTCAGTAACGGATTTGCCGATTATTACAGCCACCTGGAATTGAATGGAGAGAAGTTGCTGCTGAAGCGGCTATTCAAAATCAAGCAAGATTATCTGCCGCCTGACCGGTTCCAGGAAGTCATAAAGATGTTCAGGTTGCTCTCCGGTGAAGAGCGACGCCGGTTGCTCCTAAAAAAGACCAACAACTCGGACTGAAGGAGGCGTGGATGAAAATTTGGTTTTCAGGCCAACCAGCTAGATCCGGTCACTCTGTGTGCCAGGTGCTTCTGCCAGTGATTCTGCTGGTTGCTTTTCTTGATTTTGGCCTTTTCGCGCAGACCAAGGAAGAGGCCAGGCCCAGGCCTCCGATAACCCCAGAAGACCTGGCCATGACTGACCTGCCTGTATTATGAAAGAATAGATGACCGGGAAAAAAGTGAGCGGTCGGTTTTCAAAAGAATCAAGATTCTGAGACCCGCTGGACGGGATTATGCCAACCTGGAAGTCCCTTATTATGCCTTTCTGGACGAGGTTACGGACATAAAAGTCAAAGTTTATTCTCCTGACGGAAGCAGGCTCGAGGTGAAACCGGAAATACTGGAGAAAATCGCTTCTAAGCGAGGCCAGTTCGAGTACCGAATCAAGACCCTGACCGTTCCGGATATATCACCTGGGCAGATAATTGATTATGAATACAAGATCAGGCCCACAGACGTTGCTTCTTTTATCACCATCTTGGGAACTTCAATAAGGATAAATGTCGTCCTATTAAATTTGACCATGCCTGACTATTACTCGTCACTTGCTGTAAACTGGGATCTGCAGGATTCAGTTTATATCCGGAGAGCCAGGTTTGAGTTTGTGCCAGGCCGCTTCATCGGGGTGACCAGAAAGGATAAGTACAACCTGGCCTGGGTGGCCAATAAGCTGCGAGACGTCAAACCCATCATAGATGACAGAGGATTGAAGCTGGAGCTGACGGATATTCCGCCCTTTGATAATGAGGAGTTCATGCCTCCCGAGAGCAATGAGAAAATATCCTTCAAAATTTATTATTTGGACCCTTCCATAAAGAATAATCAAGTCTACTGAGAAAAATCGGCCGAAGCCTGGAAGAAAAGTTACGATGAGTTCATGAACGGTGGAAAAGCCCTGAATAAGGAAATGCAGATACTGATTGGGGATGAGACTGACAATGAGGCCAGGCTCAAAAAGATTTATGAGCGCGTCCAGAGCATCAAGAACCTTGATTTCGTCAATCAAATGCCAGAAAAGGAAAGGAAAAAAATCAAGATCAATTAAAAAGTGACTGATGTTCTCAAGAGGAACTATGGTTCTAAGAATGAGATTGCCCGGACCTTCGCTGCCCTGGCCCGAGTTGCGGGCTTCGAGACCTACCTGGTCAGGGTGGTTAGCCGCGATGAAAAATTTTTCAGTCCCAATCTTCCGCTGTTTAACGGGCAATTTGATTCGGAAATGGTCATGATAAAAATGGGAAATAAATTCCAGGCTTTTGACCCCGGACTGCCCGATTGCCCTTATGGAGTTGTTTACTGGCCCAAAACCAGCACGGCTGCCGTTACCTTTGAGAATGACAAGCTGACGTTTTTCACCAGTCCCTCGACTTCGGCTGATGACTCAACCCGCAAGCAGCTAGCGCAATTACGGCCTGATGGCCAGGGCAATCTGGCCGGTACTATCCGGGTAGAGTACAAGGGCCAGGAAGCTCTGTCCAGAAAGTTCGATAACCGGGAAAAGGATGAAATAAAGTTCAAAGAAATCCTGGAAGAAGAGCTGCTCAAGAAGCTGCCAGCCGGAAGCAAGGTAACGCTTAAGAATCTCGCGGGACTTAAAGAAAGATCCGACGAGCTAACGGCTGAGTTTGAGGCCACCGTTGCCGGCGTGGTCCATGAGACCGGGAACAAGCTGTTGCTGCCTGTTGATACCCTGACTAATTCCAGCCGGTACCCTTTCCGTTCAACTTTTAGAAAGTATCCGATATGTTTCAACTATCCCTACAGCGAAATTGACGAGATTAGGATAGAAATGCCCGAAGGCTATGAGGTCGAAGCCCTGCCGGAAGCTAGGAGCCGGGATTCGGAAAAAGCCGGATTTTTCCTGAGAGCCCAATTGGCTGAGTCAGGTCAGTTGCTGATAGAGAGGAAAGTGGCTGTCAAAAAGAACCTCTTTCCGGTATCAGAATATATCGACCTAAAAGAATTTTTTGACTTCGTTCAGAACAGAGATGAGCAGCCAATAATCCTCATAAAGAAAAATTGATAACAAAAATTTAAGCGGCTTCGGCCTGGCCCCAGTTTCGCTGTTCTAAACGGGGCGATGGCCATCAGCCTTTTTTCCGCTCGGTCAGGGCCCGGTCCAGCATCAGCAGACCCTGCTTGTGGTCGCCAACCATCTCCAGCTTGGCCACAATCTCCTGGGCGTTGGCTTCTTCCTCCACCTGCTCATTGACGAACCACTGCAGCATGGCAAAGGTAGCCCGGTCCTTCTCGGCTTCAGCCAAATCTACCAGCTCGTTAATCTTTCCAGTTATGTGCTGCTCGTGCTTCAACACGGCTTCAAAAGCATCTTTCGGGCTTTTCCAGGTCTTTTCTGGCTCTTTGATGGCCGTTAACCTAACCTGGCCGCCGCGTTCAATTAAGTACTTGTAGAATTTCTCGGCGTGAGACAGCTCTTCATGGTATTGAACCAGGAGCCAGTGGTGAAAGCCCATTAAATTCTGCTCGGCAAAATAGCCGGCCATCGACAGGTAGAGATAAGCTGAATACATTTCCTCATTAATCTGTTTGTTGATGGCTTCTGCCATTTTTTGGCTGATCATCTCAACCTCCTTTTACATCTTATTCTTAAATTTTACTCCTTCTCAGCCAAGCCGACAATAGATATGGCCACCTAAATTATTAGCCACCAAGAACTCTTCAGCACCGGGCCGGCCTGGCCAGGGGGCCAGGACCCGAAGGCCCAGATGCCGCTGGCTCATCAGCCGGGAAAGGGAGACCATAGTCAGGCCGCAGAGAGAGAGCCAAGGACGACTTTGCCAGACCGGGCGGGTGCTGAGCTGACTTCAAAAATCAACCTGCCGACGAGGCCCGAAGGCCCGTTAAAATCGGGCGCTGTTTTCTGCCAGGACTTTCTCCCTCAGCGAATTTCGAATTCAGCCGGGCCGGCCGATTTTAGTGATGGCTGCTACCCAGTCTTGGAGCTCCAGTCCGGGACATTGAACCTGTCCCGGGCCCAACAGCCGGCTTATTCTCCCGGCAATAATATCCTGGTCTATGGGAACACCGGCCAGGGCCTGCTCCAGTTGAGCCACGCCTTCTTTGGGAATGACGGTAAAATCCCCGGAAATCCAGACCGAATCGAGGATTATGGTTTCGCCATCTGTTCTGGTCCTGGCCGTCAGCCTGATCAGACCGCCAGGCGCCTTGTGGTCAACTTCGTGCACCTGGACACCATCATGGATCTTAACCCCGGGCCGACGCAGAGGACCTTTCTGGAAAATCCAGTCCTGGCTCTGAAACAGGTGGTCCAGTCTTTCGGCTTCGGCCAGTTCCTCCTCCGTCATCTCGGCCGGTTCGACTTCTCTCCCGGTTATCTCCCGGACCTTTTCCAGGTAAATTTCCATGACCTTTTCCCGGGAAGGAATTTGGGGTAACAGCTCTTTCATAGTAATCAGGTACTGCTCCAGGCTCTGGAAGACTTTATCGCGCATTTTTTCTGAGGAAACCCGCAACACCCGGGACATAGTTTTTTTGTCAAAATCGAACATGAAACTACCGACCAGGATTTCAGCCTGGCCGATTTGAGCGGCACCGGTGCCCCCGATTTTTTTCCCGGCCACGTGAATGTCGTTTACCGGCCGGAAAGAGGCTTCGATGCCCATTTCTTTATAGGTTTGTATTATTGGCTCGACATAAAACCTGAACTTTTCCTCGAGCCGGGCGGGCAAGTTTTCTGGGTGAAAAATCCATTGGACGAAAAGCTGGTGGCGGTCAAGGTAGACGGCACCACCGCCGACTTCCCGTCGGTAAACAGGCAGGCTAACCTGCCGGCAATAATCAAGGTCCACTTCCCGTTCTACTTCCTGATGAAAGCCAACGCAGACATATGGAGTTGCCGGACTGACCAGGATGATGGTGTCTGGCGTTTCGGGCCCAAAGGCATAACCGACCGCATGGTAGCAAGTTTGTGAGCGGACGGCCGGCACTTCGCCCAGGTCAATTATCCTGATTTTTTTCTTTACTTCAGTCATCTTTTCAATCCATTTATCCTTGGTTAAATTTTTTATTTAGTTTTAATTTTATGCAATATTTTTTCCGGAGTAAATTATCACCGGCACTTGCTCCAAATTCCTTCTGCCAGGCCATTGAACGAACTTAACCAATGTTAGACCATGAAAAGAGTTACTTGCCTATAAAGAAATAAAAGCATATTTAAGCACAAAACAAAAAAGCAAAAAAGTACTCAAGCAGCAAAAGAGTTTCCTTTTGGCCTCTGGCTCTGCCGCGTATTCTTATTACTCACACCTACATTCGAAGACATACCCGATGATCCTTTTTATAATCAATAAGCAATCGTTAATAATCAACAGTCTAGTTAAATCCATCCCTCTATGATATAAATCCGCCTTTAATAAGCCTAGTACAATTTTTCTTTTTTTACCTGGAAGATATTCTCCTTCTTCTATGTTTCTTCCAGCCATTTCATCAAAACTTCCAAACCTCTCCTGGCCATTTCTCGCACGGCCTTCTTCATTTCGACACTTAGCCCGAGCCCGGTGCTGATGTCTTTTGGCTGAACGCCAATCAGATGAACCTCCTCCGGAAATTTCCCTCGGACTTTGGCCATAGCCAGTACTTCCTGGAAACCAAGCTGATGCCAGGAAATCCGACCGTGGTAGAAGAGCTGCATCTCGTCGTTTTCATATTCCAGCACCTGGCCCGGTTCGAAGCCTCCATCAACGGCGTCGAGGATTAAAAGGTGAGTGGCCCTTTCGACATAAGGCAGCAAATCCATTCCCAGCACTCCGCCGTCAATCAACTCCGCCCTGGATTTTATTTCCGCCGGAGCAATCTGTTGCAGCTCTTTTAGCGCATAAACGCCGGCTCCTTCATCATGGTTTAGAATATTCCCCAGCCCCAAGACCATAATTTTTTTCTGCCTGGGAGCCTCAGCTTTAATCGTCGGGTCCTGACCAAACATATGAACATCTCTTCATATATGTGAAATGTTCAGCTAAACTAATTGTCGGCCGTTAACTCAGCTCACGGCCATCAACTCAGCGCACCACTAAATTGAAGCCGGTTCCAACTTCACCGACCTTTTTCCCGCTGGTATCAATCAGGTGCACGGCACAGGCCAAGCAAGGGTCAAAAGAATGTATCGTGCGCAGGATTTCCAGAGGTTGTCCGGGGTCAGCCAGCTTGGTTCCAACCAACGAGGCTTCATAAGCTCCAGGCTGATTCTGGTGGTCGCGAGGCGAAGCATTCCAGGTGGTTGGCACCACTACTTGGTAATTCTTGATCTTCTTGTTCTCGATGACTACCCAGTGTCCAAGGGCGCCGCGCGGCGCTTCGGTGTAGCCAAAGCCCATGGCTTTCTTGGGCCAGGTCCGCGGTTCCCATTTTTTTGCATTAAACGTATCAGTATGGCCAGCTTTTATTTCAGCGATCAAATCGTCGAAAAATTTCTGCAACAGGTCAACGATAACTTTGGTTTCAATGGCTCTGGCGGCCGTTCTACCAAGGGTAGAGAAAACAGCGCTCACTGGAGCTTTAAGCTTTTCCAGCACCAGATTTACCAGCTCGACAGTTTGTTTGTGGCCGGTGGCATAAAGGACCAGCACCCGGGCCAGCGGCCCGACTTCCATCGGCAGCTCGTTCCAGCGCGGGGATTTCAGCCAGGAGTATTTCCCCTCAACGTTGAGATACTCATAGGGCGGCTTGGGCCCGGTATAATTGAAGACTGTCTCGCCTTCCCACGGGAACAGCCCCTCTCCATCACCCTTGCTATATTTGTACCAGCTATGGGTAACAAATTCCTTCATCTTCTGAGCATCTCTCGGGTCGGGCACAATGACATTCTTCAGGTCGCGGTTGACGATCACGCCTCGCGGGAAAGCCAGCTTGTCGATTTCGTTGAGCTGGCCTTCCGGAAATTCGCCCCAGACCAAGAAATTACCAAGCCCCTCACCGATTCCGGCATATTCCAAGTAATAAGGAGCGATGGCCAGAAGGTCTGGTAGGTAAACCTGTTCCACGAAATCTTTCATCCGCTTTATGGAATCAGCAATGACCGCCAACTTTTCAGCATTAAGAGCCTGGTCGCTGTTCATGTCAATCGGCAGCGGCACCCCGCCGACCACGAAGTTTGGGTGCGGGTTTTTACCGCCGAAAATAGTATGAATTTTCGTCACCTGCGACTGCCAGTCGAGGCACTCTAAGTAATGAGCCACACCCAGCAAGTTTATTTCTGGCGGCAGCTTGTAAGCCGGATGTCCCCAGTAGCCGTTGCTGAAAAGCGAAAGCTGCCCGCTGTCGACCATGGCTTTAACTTTTTTCAGAACCTCGGCAAAATAACCGGGTGAAGAGTTGGGCCAGTCGGAAATACTCTGCTGAATTTCTGAGGTCTTTTTCGGGTCAGCCTTCAAAGCGCTCACCACATCAACAAAATCGAGGGCATGAAGAATGTAAAAGTGCATCACGTGATCGTGAATGTACTGCTGGGCAATAATCATGTTGCGCATCAGGTTGGCGGCTTTTGGGATGTTTATACCAAGTGCGTCTTCCACCGCCCTGATGGAAGCAATGGCGTGAACCGTGGTGCAGACCCCGCAAATTCTCTGGGCAAAAGCCCAGGCATCGCGCGGGTCGCGTTTCTTCAGGATGTTTTCGATACCCCGGACCATGGTGCCGGCCGAATAAGCTTCGGTGATGATGTTGTTCCCATCCAGAGCCGCTTCTATCCTTAAATGACCTTCAATTCTAGTGATTGGGTCTATAACTATTCTGTTAGCCATTTTGCCCTCCTTTCTTCATTGATTGCGAAGCCATTCCGGGGCTTCTTGTTCGGTTCTGAACCAGCGGACCTCGTTAGCATAATAGCTGCGGTCAATTTCCAGGATTTTGGGGTCAATCTCAGCTCCGATGATGGCCGCCGTCGGCATGATCGGCCTCATATGCTTGATATGCCTCAGGCATTCAGACGGGTCGCTGCCACTGAGGTCAATCAACAGCTTGCCGTGGTATTCTCTAAAGAAAACAGTCAGTGCCTGGATGTCTTCCGGGGTAAAAGCTCCTGTCTGCCGGCATCTGAGAATTCCCTTTTCCACTGGTGTTAAATTAAATGACGCCATTTCGCCCTCCTTTCCTTAAACCAGAGCCTTGGAGACCAGCTCGGACAGGCCGTGAACTTTAACGGTGGAATTAAAGTGAGCCAGGCTATCCACAAACTGCAAACGGCAATTGCTGCAGACCATGCACACCGCCTCGGCCTGGATGTCCCGGAGCTGCTCCAGTTTCATCTGAAACACGGCGTAGCGGTTGGCATCAGCTTCCTTGATGGAAATTACTCCACCACCGCCGCCACAGCACATCGACTGTTCTTTGTTCGGAATCATCTCCTTGAAGCTCTTGGGCGCTAAAACGTGGAGCAGTTCTCGCAGCTGCTTGATGATTCCGCCCCGGCGCTGTATTTTGCAGGAATCGTGGAAAGTGATGGTCTGGCCGTCAAAAGCACCTTCTTTAATCTTAATCCGGCCGGTTTTCCAAAGCTCATGGATGTATTCGCTGATATGCAGGATTTCTACACCCCTTGGCACCTTCATGATGTTGGGCGCGGTCCAGCGGAAAGCCTCGTAGGCATGGCCGCATTCGCTGATGATGATTTTTTTAACGCCAAGCTCTTCGGCAGCCTTAAACACCCGGTACATGAAAAGTTTGGTCAGTTCTTCATCAGCTTCGAAGTAGCCAAAGTTGACCACCTCGCGCCCGGTTGAGCTGACCGTCCAGTTTTCGCCGGCTTTGTTCAGTATTTTAGCGATGGCGGCTAAGTTGTCGGGAAATTTCATCAATTCAATTGAGGAGAAAGCCACCAGGGTTTCAGCCCCAGCCTTATCCACCGGTATTTCGGCTTCCCATTCTTCCGTAATCCAGTCAATCCGTTCGCGCCACATTTCATCAGTAACCCCAAGTGGGCTGCCGATAGTCTTCTGCTTCTCGGTGGCCTCGGCCAGGTCGCCAGGGACCACTCCAGCGGCAGCCATTCCGGCCCGAACATCATGAATGAGCGGGCCAAGCTGGATACCCATCGGGCAGACATGAGCGCACTTATTACAGACGGTGCAAGCTTCATAAACAATCTTGCTCCAGTGTTCCAGGTCTTTATCTGTGATTTTTTTCTCCAGGCCGAGGGCCAGTTTTAGTTTTCCAGCCACAGTAAAGCGCTGCTCATAGGCCCGGCGCAGCGGTTCGAGTTTCCAAATTGGAGCATATTCGGGGTTGCCCAGCGCCTGGTAAAAGTGGCAGGCTTCAGCGCAGATGCCACACCTGGTGCAAGCTTCCAATTGACTGGCCACCCAGCCGCCGGTCTCTTTCAGGTAAGTGTTTATGGCAGATTGGGTTTTCATTTTTCGCCTCCTATTCAGGGCATAACCGCCCGTTTGCCGGCCTGGGCTCCGTGTATGGTCTTAGAGAAGAAGTAGAACAGGAAGTGGGACACGCGACTGAGCGGAATCCAGATAAGAAGCAAGCTGACTGAAATCAGGTGCAGGCTGAAAATAACTTCGTAACGGAACCAAAGATGGCGGGCCATGATAAAGCCAGTAATCATCGGCAGGAAAACCAAAAGCCAGTTAATCCAGACGGGAAGCTTGGTCAAAAGTTTTAACACCGGGTGCGTCAGGCGGTTGATGAGCAGAACAATCATCGAAATAATCCCGACCGAAGAGAAGAAAGCCAGCACCGGCGTTGGCAACGATTTCCAGCCAAAGCCGCACAGGCTTTTCCAGACCAGCACGTGAGCAGTGCCAAAAGCCAGAATCAAAAACAGGCTCAGGTGGAAAAGACCGCCCGCGATGAAGGTCAGCTCATTATTACGGAAAGTGCGGCGAACCCAAGGGATGAAAGGCAGAACCAAGAGACCTTTCAGGTAGTTCAAAATTACCCCCCAGAGCTTACTACCTTTGTTTTTTACCCGGTCTCGCTCCCAGCCCAGCAGGATAACCCGAACCAGGCGGTAGGTCATCCCGACGATGAAAATCATCATAGACACCTGGAGGAGAGGACCGCGACTGAAATTCATTATTTCTGTCCAATTCATCTCAGCCCTCCTTCTTGCTTTCGTCTTGAGCGGCACCGGCCGTTTCTGGTCTGGCAGTAGTCAAGGCTTTTTTAGCCCTGCTTTTCCTGGCTGCGTTTATCCCAGCCAGGGCTGCACCCACAGCTACACCGGCTCCAACCAGCGTGGCGGTTGACCCCTTATCCAGGATGATGGTTGGGGCCGATTGACCTTGGTAAAAACCGCCGCCATCCCAGAAATGCGGCTGGGAACAACCCAAACAAGGATGGCCAGACTGCACTGGATAAGACAACCCCCGTTCCCATTTTAGAGCAGCACAGGCGTTGTAAGTGGTCGGCCCTTTGCAACCCAGCTTGTAAAGGCAATAGCCCTTCTTGGCCCCCTCATCGTCGAAGCTTTCGGCAAATTTGCCAGCTTCATAAAAGGGCCGACGCAGGCAGTGGTCATGGACGGTGTTACCATAAAAAGGCAAGGGCCTTTTTAGCTCATCGGTTTTCGGCAGCTCGCCCATCACCAAGAAGTGGAGAATGGTGCCAGTCGTGACCTCAGGAATGGCCGGGCAACCGGGAATGTTGACCACCGGCTTGTCCTTGACCAGGTCAGCTACGCCTACTGCTTTAGTTGGATTAGGATAGGCGGCCGGAATTCCGCCAAAGCTGGCGCAATTGCCGGTGGCAATAACCGCGGCTGCACCAGCAGCTGCTTCCTTGAGCAGGTCCAAATTGCTCTTGCCAGCTACCACGCAATATATTCCGTCATCAGCCAGCGTTGGACTGCCTTCGACTACCAGCACATATTGGCCATAATACTTCTTCATACATTCTTCTTTGGCCTTTTCGGCTTGAAACCCAGCGGCGGCCATCAGAGTCTCATGATATTCGATGGCGATATCGTTCAACACCAGTTTGCTCAGCAGGGGAGAACTCGAGCGGGAAATGGCTTCGCTGCAGCCAGCACAATCCTGGAATTCGAGCCAGATAATCGGAAGTTTAGGCTTAGTAGTTAGCGCCTGAGACACTACTTCGGCCGGTGTCGGATGAACCGTTTTCCCCAGGGCTTTCAGCGGCGGGGCCATCTCCAGGCCCATCATTCCGGCGATGGTGCCGCAGAGTTTCATGA
>JANLGB010000041.1:10983-13564 GCA_024653405.1 Candidatus Saccharicenans sp. | reverse complement strand
GGACCCGACCAAGGTCGAAGAGACCATAGAGCAGGTTACCAACCTGCTCCGGGTGCGGAGAAAGGTCCCGCCCAACAAGCCCAACGATTTTTCCATCTATACCCAGGAAACACTGCTGACTCTTTATAACCAGATAACCGGAGCCGCCTTCATCGTGATGATAGTCATCTCCTCCATCGGGCTGCTGGTGGGTGGCATCGGGGTGATGAACATCATGCTGGTCGCAGTCAAGGAAAGAACCAGGGAAATCGGCATCCGCAAGGCCATCGGGGCCAGGGCCAGAGACATCGTCCAGCAGTTCCTGATCGAAGCCGTTTTCCTTACCAGTTTGGGTGGTCTGATCGGCATCCTGGCCGGGTTCGGCCTTGCCCTGATCATCAGGGCCGCATCGCCACTGCCGGCCGCCGTTTCCTGGTGGTCTGTTTTATTGGGACTGGTGGTGTCCATGGCTGTCGGACTTTTCTTCGGCATCTTCCCGGCCCAGAAAGCCGCCCGGATGGACCCGATTGTCTGCCTGCGCTATGAATAATTTCAGCTGAGGCCCTTCCGGCCCTCAAAGAATTCAACCGCCAGTTTCACCGCCTTTTCAGCTTTGTCTTTTTCCGGGCTGACCAGCTCCACCAGAGTGGGACTGCCCCCGCCCTTGAATTCAATTTCAGGCTGAAGAACGGAAATCACCTCCCGGACATCCACCTTGAGGCCAGCAGAAGCGGCCAGCACCAGGTGAAAGTACTGGTCGCGGTGAGCGGCCAGAACCACCAGCAGTTCGGCCTGGTGCACCAGGTTCAGGGCCAGAAATTTTATCTCCTCAGGAGACCGGTCAGGGTAGAGACCGGAAATTATTTTGCTGGAACTCCGGGACAGAATTTCCCTGGCTTCAAAAAAGGACAGCCTCTCTTCCAGTTTTTTCTGTTTCTTCTTCAAGCTTTTAAGCTCAGCCAGGCTTTTCTCGGCGCAAGCCGGAACTTCCGCTTCCTCGGCTGAAAACAGGCGGGCCGCCTGCTGCAACCAGTGGCGGCGATTTTCAAATTCTTGCCAGGCCCGGAAGCCGCAGACAAAAGAAAAGCGGACATTACCCCGAATCTTTTCCTGTTTCAGAATTTTAATCAACCCGACTTCCCCGGTCCGGCGACAGTGGGTTCCGCCGCAGGCCGAATAATCGAAACCGTTCACCTCCACCACCCGGATCAAACCGGCCTTCTTGGGAGGCTTGCGCAGGGGGATGGAGCTTAACTCATCTTCCGGCAGAAAATAGGTTTTAACTTCCAGGTCAGAAAAGACCACCCGGTTGGCCAGCTCTTCCACCCGGGTCAGAGTTTCATCTTTGATGGCCGGCAGGCCAATTTCCACCGTTGACTCTTCCTGGCCGAGGTGGAAGGATAGTGTCTCTCCCCGGGTCAGCTCGTAAAAAGCCTGGGATAGAATGTGCTGTCCGGTGTGCTGCTGCATGTGGTCAAAGCGCCGCGGCCAATCTATTCGGCCCCGGACTTCCAGGCCGGCCAGTTCGGTCTCCAGAAAATGCAGAATCAATCCGTTTTCTTCCTCCACCCGTATCACCCGGACCTCATTGAGCCAGCCCAGGTCGTGGGGTTGCCCGCCGGACTCGGGGTAGAAAGCCGTCCGGTCGAGGACCACGACCGGAAAACCCTCCCGGATTTCCCGGGCCAGGACCCTGGCCGTAAACTCCTGGAGATAGGCATCCTGGAAATAAAGCTTTTCGGTCTCGATTTTTGATTCAGGTTGATTCATCTTCGGCTCCATTTTTCACCAAGCATAGCCCTGGGCCAGGCCGAGAGGCCTCAATCAGACGGCAATTTTCAGTATTTTCTCTGTGGTTTTGAAATGAATTTTGGCCACCTTTTCCAGGACTTCCGGTCCGTATTTTTTGACCAGCTTGACCCCGGCTTCTTCCACCAGGGGTGAAGCGCCTTTCGGCAGCTCCAGGCCGTATTCTTCCGACAGGTCTTTCAATTTATAAAGGAAATGGGCCCGGGCCAGAATGGAAGCCGCGGCCACGGCCAGGTCTTCTTCGGCCCGGACTTTCTGCACCAGATTGATGTTCTTTCCTTTTTTGAGCAAGGCCTGCTGGACAAAGCGCTCATCGCCAAATAGGTCGGTAATGGCCACCGCGCAGTTGACCTCTCCCAGGATATTCTCAATGGCCCGGGCATGGCCCCAGGCCAGAAGGCGGTTGAGGTTGCGCAGGTTCTTATAAAGAGCGTTATAACGTTCCGGGCCTATGGCCACCACCGTCTGGATATAACCCTGCCTCAGGCTGCGAGCAATCTCCAGAACCCGGCCGTCGGACAGTTTTTTGGAATCGCGGACTCCCAGTTGCTGGAGCACGGCCTCCTGCCCGGCCGGCAGGAAAAAGCCGGCCACTACCAGCGGCCCGAAGAAGTCGCCCTTGCCCGATTCGTCGGTGCCGATATGCCCGGCCTCGGGTGGAAAAAGTTCTTCCTGTTTCATCTGAGCTGCTTTCCCGGCTGCGACTTTATCCATCCCGCAGCCTTACTTCCCGTTTCCGGCTGACCTTTTCCATCTGTGCTACTTCTATCATCAACCGGATTCTACCATAAAA
>JANLGB010000041.1:0-10973 GCA_024653405.1 Candidatus Saccharicenans sp. | reverse complement strand
CTTCTTATGGCCACCCGGCCTCAACCCTGACCGGTGTGGTTAGCCTCTGGTTAGTCAGCCATGGCCGGCGATTTTTTCTTCAATCTTTTTTCCGGCTCAGGTAAAAATCAATCGACCTGGCAGCAGTTCGGCCGTCGCCCATGGCCAGGATGACCGTGGCCCCGCCCCTGACGGCATCACCCCCGGCATAGACTCCTTCCAGGCCTGTGGCCATCGTTTGATAATCAACCTCAATGTTACCCCAGGGCCCGAGCTTAAGCGGCAGCTGTTTAATGAGCAACGGATTGGGACTCTGACCGATGGCCACCACCGCCAGGTCTACCTCGACCTCAAACTCCGAACCGGGGATGGGCACCGGCCGCGGCCGGCCAGAAGCATCCACCTCGCCCAGGGCCAGGCGCTGCAACACCATGCCCCGGAGCTGGCCCCGCTCATTGCCCAGAAACCTGACCGGCACCGTTAAAAAATTAAATTCTATGCCTTCTTCCTCGGCATGCTTGATTTCTTCGGCCCGGGCCGGCATCTCCGCCCGCGAGCGCCGGTAATAGATAACGGCCTGGGAAGCTCCCAATCTCAGGGCGGTCCTGACGGCGTCCATGGCCACGTTGCCGCCACCAATGACTGCCACCCGGCGGGCCCTGGGCACCGGCGTGTCAAACTCCGGAAAGCGAAACCCCTTCATCAAGTTGACTCTGGTCAGGTATTCGTTGGCTGAATAAACCCCGAGCAGATTTTCGCCAGGTATGTTCATGAAAGAAGGCAGCCCGGCTCCTGTTCCCAGGAAAAAAGCCAAGTAACCGGCCTGCTTCAGGTCATCCAGGCTGGCCGTCCGGCCAACGATGAAATTGGTTTTGATTTCAACCCCCAGGGCCCTGATGAAATTTATCTCAGACTGAAGAATGGCTCGCGGCAGGCGGAATTCCGGAATGCCATAGGCCAGGACTCCTCCCGGCAGATGAAGCGCCTCAAAAACCGTCACCTGGTAACCCAGCCGGGCCAGGTCGGCCGCGGCTGTCAGCCCGCCCGGTCCAGAACCGACCACCGCCACCTTGCACTTACCCGGTTCCGCTCCCCGGCTCTCAGTCGGCAACGGGCCCGTGCTTTCCCTGGTGCAGAGATAATCAGCCACGAATCTTTCCAGGTGTCCGATGGCCACCGGCTCCTTTCCGGCCTGGACCAGATTGCAGGCTCTTTCACACTGCACTTCCTGGGGACAGACCCGGCCGCAGATGGCCGGCAGTCCGTTGGTCTCGCGGATTTTTTCCAGGGCCCGGTCGAGCTCGCCGGCTTCTATATATTTAATAAAGGTTGGGATGTCGATGGCTACCGGGCAACCGGCCACACAACCGGGCTGACCGCAATCCAGACATCGGCGGGCTTCAGCCCTGGCCAGCTCCAGGGTGTAACCGAGGTTGACCTCCAGAAAATTCCTGACCCTGTTGGCCACCGGCTGCTCGGGCATATTATGCCGGGGTCGGGTCAACCTGTTCTGAACAGAAATTTCCCGGCGGAGAACCTTTCTCCAATCCATCTCCCTTGCTTTCCGGAGCCTCTCGGCCTGGCCTGACTCCAGCCTATCCTTTCCGCTCATGACCTCAATCACTCCGTCCTTTTCCAGAATTCCCGGTCCAGACGGACCAGGGCCTGCTCTTCCTGGGAGAGGAAAGCTTTCCGGCGGTTGAAGTATTCCTTCCAGTCGAGCCCGTGGCCCTCAAACCAGGGCCCATCGACACAGGCAAAGTAAGTTTTACTCGCGACCGAAACCCGGCAGGCTCCGCACATCCCAGTGCCGTCCACCATGATGGGGTTCAGGCTGACCAGGGTTTTCAACTGAATATCGGCCGTAGCTTCCGACACCTTGAACAGCAGATAACTGCAACCCATGACCAGCACCAGGCTCAGGTCCGGATGACCTGATTTGATTTTTTTGATTAACTCCCGTAACTCCTGAGCCGGCCCCAGGCAGTCTGAACGGAAAACCGTCAGGAAAAGGTCGCTGAACTTTTTAAGCCTCTCTTGCCAGTAAAGGTAAGCCCGGCTACGGGCTTCGGCCAGGAAGATGACCCGGACGCCGGCCTGCTTTAACTCCCGGGCCAGCGGATAAAGCCCGCCCACCCCGTAGCAACCACCAACCAGGAGCACTTCAGTCGCGGCCGGGATTTCAGGTGCCCGGCCGAGAGGTCCGGCTATGCCTTCTACTCTGTCTCCCGGCTTCAGGCTGGCCAGTTTTCTGGTGCTGACCCCGAGGTTCAGGAACACCAGGTCTACGGTCCCCTTTTCCTTATCCCAATCGGCCAGGTTGATTGGAATCCTCTCCCCTTTCCCATCAGGAATCACCATGACAAACTGGCCGGCCCGGGCCGAAGCGGCCACCTCCGGGGCTTCAACCACCAGGCGGTAGAGGTTGGGCACCAGTCTTTCTACCAGAACCACTCTGTTCATGAGGTCACCCGCAATTTTCCCTTGAACAGGCCGCGGCCGTAGAGCCGGAGTTTAAGGGAAGTGTCCAGTATAAGGTTGACCACGGCCACACCCGGCTGGATTTGACGGCTGAGCCTGATTTCCAGGGACAAATCCCCGTCTGCTGTTTTGAGAATAACCTGCTGCCCCTCTCGCAGGTCAAGGCTGGCAGCTTCCGCGGGGTTGAGCCAGAGCCAGTCGGGATTATTAAGCCCCCTAAAACCAGAACTGACTTCAGCCATGGAAATACCCGCGTAAAAATCCAGGTTCTGGCCGACTATCACCTCCACTTCTCCCGCGGTTCTTTCGGGCTGGGGGAAAATTCCCCGACCAGGTAGCCGGTCCGGTGAGGGCAGGGGGAGATAAGTCAATTCCTGGTCTGATTTCAATCCTTCCGGTTCGGCCATGATGTCTTGAAGCTCAGCCGACGAGGGAAGTTTCAGTTCTACTCCAAGTAATCCGGCCAGCTTGATTATAATCCCGGCTTCCGACAGCCGGTTTTCTCCGCCCGGCGAACCGCGAATTTTGCTGGCCATTTTTACCCGGCCGAAAAGGTCAACCCCCGGGCCGCCGTTTTCCAGACAGCTCACAGAAGGCAGGAAAATATCAGCTCTTTCCGCCAGCCCGGTCTTAAATGGATTCTGCACCAGCAGCCAGTCGGGCTTTTGGGCCAGCGGAAGATCTCCAAGAACATACAGGGCTCTTATCTTCCCGTTTCTTATATCCTGTTCCAGCTGGAGCCCATCGGAGATGGTTCTAAGGCCAGAACTGAGCTTCAATTTTTCCAGAAGCCTTTCCTGGCCGCGGCTGACCACGGGTAAGACCCTGGCCTCAAGCCTCAGGCCCAAGTTCCAGAGAGCGGTCAGGTTCTCCCGCCAGCGCGGCTGCCGCAACAACCTTTCTCCGAAAAGTATCAGGGCCGGGTGACCCGAGAGAAGAACAGCGGCGGCTTTATCCAGCTCGGCCGCCCGCAGCCCGCTTTCCACCTGGAGTTCTTCAGCGGACAGTTTGCTCAGACTATCCAGGAGTTCATGGTAACCATGATAAAAACTCAGCTCCGAGGCCTGCCACGTCAACCGTTTCAGCAGACCGAGCAGCGCCTGGGCTTCTTTTCCCGGCCGGCACTGGAGGTGATGGTCGGTCAGCCGGGCGGAGCGGTTAAGGCCCGGGTCGAGAACCAGGTAGCCAGCGCCCCCGCTTATTTCTGGCCAGAGTTCCAACCAGTAAGCCAGGCCTTCGGCCTTCAGGTCGGTATCTACCAGGAAAAATGTTTGGCCTTGATGGAGTTGCTGCCGCGTCAGTGACCGCTCGAATCTTATCCCATTCTGTCTTTCAAATTCATTCAGTCTGTCCAGAAATCCTTCAGGATAGAACGAGAACAGGTTATCTGCCTTGAGCGCCCCGGCCAACTCAGCCAGGGCCAGCAGGCCAGGAGCTGAAACCTGGGCCGAAGCCACCAGGCCGATTTCTTGCGGTTTGAATTTCTTGAGGGCAGCGGCGGCTGCGGCTAGGGCCTCTTCCAGAGAAGCCGGTTGCTCCAGGCCATTTCCTTTAACCAGGGGCATAGACCGAGTCAGTTGAGCTTCCAGGACTTCCCGCAGGCCGAACCGTCCTCGGGCGCAACCCGACCTGAAAGCCGGTCCCTCCACCGGAGCCGGCCCGATTCTCCGGAGCTTTCCCTCTTCCACAAATTCAGCCCTCAGTTCACAGGC
The DNA here is from genome assembly GCA_024653405.1 of Candidatus Saccharicenans sp. Lineage (GTDB taxonomy): Bacteria > Acidobacteriota > Aminicenantia > Aminicenantales > Saccharicenantaceae > Saccharicenans. Next base: position 6,801 of record JANLGB010000041.1, on the reverse strand, counting down.
CGAGCTGCACAGGGGACATATGAATGGCTGTTCATATATTTGCCGGCCCCGGGCCACCAGGACTCCCTTTTCCTCTAAAGCGGCCGTGGGACAGACCTCGAGGCAAGCCCCGCAGAAACTGCAATCGGCTTGGAGCAGGCTGCGCTGGAAAAAGGTACCGATGGCCGTCTGACTGCCGCGCCCGATGAAACTCAGGACCTTTTCTCCTCGGACCTCGGAGCAAACCCGGACGCAACGCCCGCAGAGGATACACAAATTAGGATTGTGAGCGATGAAGGGATCATCCTGCCACAGCCGGAGCCCTCGGTCCTCAAATTCATAAGCGACCTGTTTGACCTTCAGATATTCAACCACTTGCTGCAGTTGGCAATTTCCATCCTTCGGACAGAAGAGGCAGCCACCTGGTTCCAGGGCTTTGACCATGGTCATCTTGAGTTCATCACAGTTGGCTTTCTCCTGGCACAGCAGGCAGAAATTGGGATGCTCACTCAGGCTGAGCTCCAGGGTCGAACGGCGCAGGGCTTCCAGCTCTTCGGAGGTGGTAATCACCTCCATTCCTTCTTCCACCCGGGTCTGGCAGGCCGGCAAGCGGTGAGGACGCCCGGCAATTTCCACCAGGCACAGCCGGCAGCCGGCGAAAGCTGGCAGTCCCTCCAGGTCGCAGAGAGAAGGAATGAAAATTCCGTGGCTGCGGGCACACTCCAGGACAGTCATCCCCGGCCTGGCCTGGACCAACCGGTCGTTGATCTTCAGTCTGACCACTGGCCCCGACATCTTATTCACCCCTCGCGCCGGCGGAAGATCCTGTTTCCTTCCTGTTAATTTTATCGATGGCCGAAAAATCCGGAGGGCAGGCCGCCTGGCACAGGCCGCACCTGGTGCACAGCTTCTGGTCTATCTGCGGATAACCGTCATCGGCCATAGCTATGGCTTTAACCGGGCAGGACTCCAGGCACCGCTGGCAGCCACTGCACCTCTCCTTTTCTATCTGGTAAGAAATTAGCCCGCGGCAGACCCCGGCTGGGCATTCTTTATCCAGGACGTGCTTTTCTAATTCCTGGCGGAAATGTCGCAGGGCGCTCAGAACCGGATTGGCTGCTGTCCGTCCCAGCCCGCAAAGGGAGGCTTCCCGCATGGTCCAGCCGATTTTTTGCAGAAGCTCCAGGTCTTCTAACTGCCCTTCACCCCTGGTAATTTTCTCCAGCAGCCGGACCATCTGCCTGGTTCCCAGACGGCAGGGAGCACACTGGCCACACGATTCTTCCCGGGCAAAACGCAGAAAATAGAGAATCAGGTCTACCAGGCAGGTGCTCTCGTCTATGACAATCATCCCGCCCGAACCCATGATGGAGCCGGCCTGCTGCAGCGATTCATAATCAAGGGGCAGTTGGAATAAAGAAGCCGGCAGGCAGCCGCCGGAGGGCCCGCCGGTTTGAACAGCTTTGATCTGGCGGCCGGGTTCAGCTCCCCCGCCCACTTCATCTATCACTTCACCCAGAGTCAGACCAAAAGGCACCTCCACCAGGCCGGTATAACGGACTTTTCCCACTAGGGAAAATATCTTGGTCCCCTTGCTCCCGGAAGTGCCCACCCGGGAAAACCAGGCCGGCCCCCGCTGCAGTACCAGGGGAACATTGGCCCAGGTTTCAACGTTATTGATCACCGTGGGCCGGCCCCACAGGCCCCGGACCACCGGGAATGGTGGCCGCTGCCTGGGAAAAGCCCGCCGGCCTTCTATAGAAGCTATGAGGGCAGTCTCTTCACCCGACACAAAAGCTCCGGCTCCCCGGACCAGCTCCAGCTCGAAAGAAAAATCGGTGCCCAGGATGTTTTTCCCCAGCAGCCCGGCGGCCCTGGCTTTTTCCAGGGCCCTTTCCAGCCGCTCGATGGCCAGCGGGTATTCCTGCCGGATGTAAATGAAGCCCTTAGCGGCGCCCACCGCATAACCGCCGATGATCATGCCTTCAATCACGCTAAAAGGGTTGCTCTCCAGCAACCCCCGGTCCATGTAGGCCCCGGGGTCGCCCTCGTCCCCGTTACAGATTGTGTATTTATCCTCACCACCGGCTTCCCGCGCCAAACGCCATTTGAGACCCGTAGGAAAACCGGCTCCACCCCGGCCCCTCAAGCCGGAAGCCAGTACCAGGTTGATTACCTCTTCCGGGGATAAGCCGGACAGGACTTTTTCCAGGGCCAAGAACCCATCCTGTTCCAGGTAACTATCCAGACTGTCGGGGTCCAGCGTCAGGTGACGTTCCAGCAGCCACCGCACCTGCTTTCGCAGAAAAGGCAGTTCCTCCAGGACTGCACACATACCCTGTCCCGGGCCGGGGCTGAAAGCCAGCTCTGGCACCAACCGTCCCCCGACCAAGGTCTCTTCCACCAGCAACGGGATCTTTTTCGGGACCAGGTTGGGGTAAAAAATTTTTTCCGGGAAGATGATGAGGTCCGGCTCCAGCTGGCAGAACCCGTGGCATCCGGTGAGCCTTAGTTCCACTGTTTCTTCCAGCCCGCGCCTTTTTATCTCTGCCTCAAGCGCCCGGGCCACCTCCAGGGCTCCCGAAGCCCGACCACAGCTGGCCGTCGACAGGCTGACCAAACGCCGGGTTCGGGGAGAAGACTGCAGCCGTAACCGCAGGTTCTGTAGCTCGCCGACTGTCCTAACCTTTCTCAGGTTCATCACTTTTTACCGGATAATCTTTCCACAATTTTTTCCAGGCTGTTCCGGGTGACCCGGCCCTGGTACTCGCCGTCAACCACCACCACCGGAGCCAGGGCGCAGCAACCGAGGCAGTTCACCCGGCGGATGGTCACGTCTTTTCCCTGGTCCTCCTTTCCGGGTTCGACCCCGAGAAGCCGGGCCAGCTCAGTGTGGATGGCTTCAGCTCCGTGCACATGGCAGGCCGTGCCGTGACAGACGACCAGCTCGTGCTGGGGCCGGGGCTTCATCTGGAAGGCCGAATAAAAAGTAACCACTCCATAGACTTCAGCCGGAGACACCGTAAAATACTCGGCTGCCCTGGCCAGGGCTTCTTCTGGCAGGTAACCAAACTCCTGCTGCACCCGGTGCAGGAAGAGAATCAGGTGGCTTCTCCCGGCCGGGATGGAAGCCACCAGGCGTTCCAGTCTGTCTTTCAGATTCGGCTCATTTTTCATCATTCAAGAATTCAGGGTCAGAATGAACAATCCTTCCATCAACCATGGTCAGCAGCACTCTGATGCCAGGGATATCATCGGGCTTCAAGCGAAACAGGTCCCGGTCCAGCACCACCAGGTCGGCCAGCTTATCCGCCCTGAGGGAACCTTTTTCCTTTTCGGAAAACTCAGCATAGGCCGCCCTGATGGTATATCCTTTTATGGCTTCTTCCAGTGAGATCTTTTCTTCCGGTATCCAGCCGTCTGGATTCTTCCCGTCCAGGGTTTTCCTGGTGACCGCAGCATAAATTCCGGTCAGGGGATTGAGCGGGGCCACCGTCCAGTCCGAGCCAAAGACCAGCCTGGCTCCGGCCGCCTGCAGTGAGCGGAAGGCATAGGTGGTCCGGGCCCGCTCTGATCCGATTTTTCTTTGGGCCCAGCAGCCGTCGTCTATCGCGTGATAAGGCTGGACAGAGGCGATCAATCCCAGCCGGCCAAAACGTTCAATATCGCTCTTTCTCAGGTGCTGGCAGTGTTCAATACGCCAGCGCCGGTCGCGGGGTCCGTTCTCCTGGATTATTTTTTCCATTATATCCAGGAGCAGAGCATTGGCCCGGTCTCCAATGGCATGGACAGCCACCTGCAGGCCGGCTTCGTCGGCCAGCCTCAGCCGCTTCTCCATGATTCCTTCGGGAAACATGTGGGCAGCTAGCAGGCCATATGCTCCGGGATTATCGGCATAGGGCTCAAAGAAAAGGGCCGTGGCCGAACCCAGCGAACCATCGACGAATCCCTTCAGCCCGGCCAGCCGCAGAAAAGGATGGCCGAAACCTGATTTGATTTTCAGCCGGAGAAAACTATCAATTTCCGGAATCTGGAAATAGACATACAGCCTGGCCGTCAATTCCCCGGCCCGGAGCAATTCCTGGTAAACCTCGAAGCTCGAAGCATCAGACATGTCATGAACCGAAGTAACGCCGTTAACCGCGGCTTCTTTCAAGGCCAACCTGGCGGTCTCCATTTTTTCTTTCAGGTCCGGGGCCGGGATCACGGCGTAGACCAGGTCGGCGGCAGCGTCCTTCAGGATGCCGGTCGGCTCGCCCGAAACCGGGTCTCTGAGGACTTCGCCGCCGGGCGGGGCCACGGTATTCCGGTCAATCCCAGCCAGCTTCAGGGCCAGGCTGTTGGCCAGCACCATGTGGCCGTCAAAGCGGTTGACGCAGACTGGATGGTCCGGGGTCACCGCATCAATCCAGTCCCGGGAAGGCAAGACGGGCGGGTCAAACTGCTCCTGGTCCCAGTCGCCGTTAAGAATCCAGGAACCGGGCGGCAGTTCCCGGGCCTTGGCCGCAATCCGGTTGACGAATTCTTCCCGGCTGCGACAGGAGCGAAGCTGCACCGAGCGCAGGGCCAGGCCGCCGTTGAGAAAATGAGTATGAGCATCGATAAACCCGGGCAGCATCAGCCTTCCCTGGAGGTCAATCACCCGGGTCCGGTCTCCGATCAATTTCTTTATCTCGGCGTTGCTACCGGTCCTGATAATTTTGTTCTGGACAACGGCCAGGGCCTCAACTTCCGGGCAAGATTCGTCCGCCGTCCAGATATGTCCGTTCAAGAAAACAGTTTCGGCCATGGGTCCTCCTTGCTTCTGGCAACCGACCAGGCACAGGCCGGCCAGCAGCAGCGGGAGCAGGTTTTTTACTGATTTCATTTCTTATTTATTCCTTTTTATATATAAGGCCTGGCTGGCAGACCCAAACTTAAGATGTGGTCATCAGGGCCGGGCACTGCGGTCGCGGCTTTCGATTCCATTTTAGACCGAAAGTGACCTTTGGGGGATATCAGCCGCTTCATCAAGGAAGCTCCAGTTCAGAGAAATCGGCCGGCAAGAAAAGCCGTCCTTGATAACTTTTCCTGATCTCAGCTTCTATTTCTTCCAGAGAAAAATCAAGGTCGCTAAAAAAATGGCATGGTACCAGCAGCCGGATCCCAGCTTCCCGGGCAGCCTGTCCCAACTCCAGAGAATTGCTGTGCAGCGACCGCAAAAAAGGCAGGGCTTCAAGGAATCTGGAGGGAGTGCTGCAGTCATGGATCAGGCAATCGGCCCCGGCCGCCAGCTCCAGCAGCGGCCGGTGGAGCGGGGTATCTCCGGAATAGACCACCCTGGCCTCCGGCGTCTCCAAGATGAAAGCCAGGGAAGATGAATGGTGCGGGACCGGAAAGCCGGTCACGGCCAGCCCCGGTGAAACTTCGATCCTGCGGCCGGGAAGAATGGGCCTCGGTTCCAGCCGGTACAGAATTTTTTCACGGCGCAGTCCGAACAGGTCGATAAGACGCAGGCAAAAGTCGATGGTTTCGGCTGAGCCGTACAGCGGCACCGTTTTTTCTTCCAGCATCAGGCTGTGGATAAAAGCCGGCAGGCCGTAAAGGTGGTCGGCATGGACATGGCTGATGAAGACGGCCGAAACTTGCTGCGGCCGGCGGCCAGCTCTGAAGATTTTCTGGGTCAGAGAACCAGGACCATCCACCAGCCAGAGGTCCGCCCCGGACTCGAGCAGGAAACTGGTATTATCCCGGGTGGCGGTGGGCACGGCGCCGCCCGTCCCCAGAAAAATAATTTTCATGATGAACCTTTCTTTGATAACAGAAAATTCTTTATAAATAATTTCAGCGAATAAATCAATCGGGCTGTTTTTTTCCGGGAATAAAATTGACAGCCGGGCGCGGCTGGGATAAATTTTAAGCCTGACTCGGGTTCAAAGAAAGACTGGAGAATGCCAGAAATCAACCTCAGGGTTTCCTCCCCCGGGAGAATTTGTCTGTTCGGCGAGCACCAGGACTACCTGGACCTGGAGGTCATCGCCGCGGCCATCAGCCTGCGCTTTTATGTTGAAGGACGGGTCCGGTCCGACCACCGCTTTATCATTCACCTGCCCGATACCGGGGAAGAAGATAGTTTCATCCCGGAGACAGAACTCAACTACCTCAAAGCAAGAGATTACCTGCGCAGTGCGGTCAACGTTCTGCTCCGCCTTGGCTGTCGCCTCCCGACCGGCTGGGAAATAACCATGCACGGTGAAATTCCGATTAATGCCGGGACCTCCAGCTCCTCGGCCATGGTGGTGGCCTGGATCAAGTTCCTGCTGGAAGCCAGCGGAGCCCGGGACCTGGCCCCGGAGCCAGAAGGTGTGGCCGAGCTGGCTCACCGGGCAGAAGTGGTGGAGTTCCGGGAACCCGGAGGCAAGATGGACCACTACACCTCGGCTCTGGGCGGGACGGTCTGGATTAAGTTTGCCGGTGGTCTCCAGGTTACCCGGCTGCCTTCGCCCCCGGGGACTTTTGTCCTGGGGGACTCGCTGGAAAAAAAGGATACCACTGGCACCCTGGGGTCGGTCCGGGAAAGAGTCACCCGGGGCTGGCAGCTGCTGAAAAAGACCAATCCCGGGCTGGACCTGGCCACCATCAGCGAGACCGAACTGCTCAAGCTCAGCCGGACCTTTCCCCCGGAAATCAGGCAACCACTCCACGGCGCCATCCTCAACCGCGATTTGACCAGGGAAGGGCTTAAACTTTTCCAGGCTGGAAAGTTCGACCCCCAGCAATTTGGCCGGTTGCTGACCGAACATCAAAAAGTGCTGCGGGAACTGGTCGGCATCTCTACACCCA
>JANLGB010000040.1 GCA_024653405.1 Candidatus Saccharicenans sp. | reverse complement strand
GTCTCCTTTTCTCACTCCTTTGAGCGAAAATATTTTCCGAAGATCACCCGGTCGTCTCCGGGACGGTAAAAATCCCGGATACGGGCAATTTCGGTATATCCAAGTTTTTCATAGAATTTCCTGGTCGGTTGATACTTGGGCTGGGAAGAGGTTTCTATCAAAACCAGACGACCATTATTTCTCTTCACTTCATCTTCCAGCCATCCCACCAACTGCTGACCATAGCCCCGGCCCTGAGCCTCAGGCGCCACTGCGATCCAGTACAGGTCCCAGGTGCCCTCGGTCAGGGGGGTGGGTCCGTAAGTCATGTAGCCAGCCACCTGTCCTTGGTCATTTTCCACCACCACTATTAAATAGTCGTGTTGCTCCGGATTGTTGAGATAAATATCTATCAATTCCTCGGCCACCTGGAACTCCGCGGCCGTAAAAAACCCGGTGGACCGGATGAGGTCGAGCACCGGCTGGCGGTCAGTTCTTGCCATTGGCCGTAACATTGCCTTCTTTCCTTTTCCTGGCGTTGGCAATCAGCAGCTTCCAGAAATCCGCATAATCGATGCCGGCGGCCTTCAGGGCCCGGGCATAACCGGCATCCAGGCTGATGTCCGGGTTGGGGTTAACTTCCAGGATGAAAACCTCACCCTGGTGGTTCATGCGGAAATCCACCCGGGCATAATCGCGGCAACCCATGGCCTTGAAGGCACTCACTGCCAGATCCTGCAGCTTCAGGCTGAGTTCTTTTTTGATCGGAGCCGGGCAGATGGGCGGAGTCGACTTGTAGAGGATGTGATCCGGATACCACTTGGCCTCGTAACTGCAGATGTGGGGATAGCCTTCCGGCATCTTAGAAAAATCTATCTCGGAAACCGGCAAGGCCCGGGGCTCGCTGTCTTCCAGGACGGCCACGTTGAATTCGCGACCGTCGATATACTCTTCGACGATGGCCGGCTGGTTGTAGGTCTTGACTATCTTTTCCACCCTGGCAGCCAGGGCTTCCGGGTCGTGCACCACCGATTCCGGATGGACTCCTACGCTGGCATCCTCGGAATTGGGCTTGACGATTACCGGGAACTTGAGGTCGACCATTTCCTCGGCCGAAGTGATCAGCTGGCTGGAAGCCACCGGCAGGTCGAAGGAGCTGAGGATGGCCTTGGCCTGGTGTTTATCCTGGCAGAGGGCCAGAGTCCGCGAGCCGTTTCCGGTAAAGGGAATGTGCAGCATTTCCATCACCGCGGCCACGTTGGCTTCCCACCGGGGATTGCCGAAGAAGCCTTCGCACAGGTTGACCACCACCTCCACGTTCAGCTCTTTGAGCCGCCGCAGGAAGGTGAACATGCTTCTCTGCAGCGGCACCAGAGTGGCTTCCACCCCGGTCTGATTCAGAGTTTCGCAGACCACCTCGGCCACCCTGGCCACCGAGTCCTCGGAAACTTTTTCCGGGCGGTAGATGAAAGGCTCGTAGGTGTTGAAAGCCACTCCGACTTTGAGGCTGTCAGTGGCCATCGGCTCCTCCAGCTCCCAGGGAGTTGGCGGACGGCTGGAAAGCTTCCCTGTAGTCAGCCAGCGGTAAACCGTATCTCCGGCTGGCTTCTAAGACCACCCGGTTGATGAGCTGGTCATAGCTATAGCCAGCGGCCCGGGCCGCTTTTGGCAGGCAGGAGTTGTCCTCGGGGTTGGGCAGGATCCCAGGCAGCGGATTGATTTCCAGAATGTTGGGCACACCCTGGGCGTCGAGCCTGACATCAATCCGGGCCCAATCCCTTATTCTCAATATCCGACAGGTTTTCCTGACAAGGTCTTCTATCTCACTTTTTAATTTTCTCGGCAGGTCGGCCGGGCAACGGAAAATTTCCAGGGGCTGGTCGGGCCGGTCCCAGACCCACTTAGCTTCGTAGGAATAGATAGGCCTGGCCCCGGGCGGCAATTGGGAGTGATCAATCTCAACTATCGGCAGAATTTCCAGCTCCGGGTAATTACCCAGAACCCCGACGGTGAATTCCCGGCCGCTCAGGAACTTTTCCACTATCACCGGCTGCTGGTACAGCTTATTTATTTCTTTTATTTTGGCTTTCAGTTCCCGGCGGTTGGCGACCACCGAATTATCCTTGATGCCCTTGCTGGATCCCTCGTAAAGCGGTTTAACAATCAGCGGGTAGCTCAATCTGGCCGGGATATCTTCGACCCTTTCTATTACCAGGAATTCGGGATTGGGGATGCCGTGGTAACTCAGAATTTCTTTGGCCCGAGATTTGTCCAGGCAGAGCCCCAGAGTCAGCGGGTCAGAGCCGGTGTAGGGAATGTTGAGCATTTCACAGATGGTGGGTATATGCGATTCCCGGTTGGGGCCGAAAAGTCTTTCGGCCATGTTGAAGACCAGGTCGGGTTTTTCCTCCATCAGCCGGAGGTAAGCTCGGTCATCGGATTCAATCAGGACTACCTGGTGAAATTGTTTCAGAGCTCGCTCAACGGCGGCGATGGTTTCATCGCTGTCACATTCAGCCAGCAAATCAGGTGGGGGCTCTTCCCCTTCTTCCACTCTCTCTTCAAAAATAAATGGGGCCAGCGTTCTGGCCATTCCCTGCTTGGAGCTGAAAAGCAAAGCGATTTTCATCTTTCGTTCTCTCGTGGTTAAAAATTTTTTAAATGCATTCCCCCGAAAATTTTTTAATCGCCGCTTTCAGTCTCATTTTTATTTTTCATTTTCAATTGTATATATACAGCATTTTTTCCGGTTGTCAATACTTTTTTGGCTTTTTTATACTTTTTTTTGTGTAAAGGAATTTACAACCACTATTAGTGGTGGCGAACTATCTCCTTCACTCGCATCAACTGCACCTGGTAAGAACGTTCAATTTCTTCCAGGCGCGAGGAGATAGCCCTGATGGTTTCCTTAAGGCTAGGGATCAATATGTATTCCAGGGCATTGACCCTTCTTCTGGTCACTTCGATTTCATGAGCCAGCAACTCCAGCTTTTTCCAGAGGCTGCAGAATTCCAGCAACTGCGGCAGGACTTTCTGAAAATGCTTGACGGCCACATCCAGCTCGCTCTCGGTCAGGAACAAGTCGTAAGCACCAGTCCGAAAGGCCGTCAACTGGAACTCTGGCACAACCAGGTTCAGCAGCCGACCTTTATCCAGAGCCAGTTGCAATTCACCTTCTTCCAGCAATTCGGAAATTTCGGAAGCTGGTTGTGCAATCCGGACGATGGCCGTGGCCCGGGTGATAATTTCAAATTCCCGGTCTACCTTCTCGTGCAGCTCGGCCAGCCGGCGCGCGGTCTCCAGCATCTGCCGCATCAGCTCTTCCAGCTTGTCCTTGAGCAGTTTGTGTCCCCGCTCGGCCAGGGCCAGACGCCGCCGCAGCCGCAGCAGCTCCATCCGGTTGGGGTTAACTTTAAGCTTCATGGCTGTGGTTACTTCTCCCGGCTGTCATTAGCTCAGTAATATTTCTCCAGGTATTCCGGCCTGATTCTTTTCAATTCTTTCTTCGGTAGCAGCCGCATCAACTTCCAGCCCAGGTCAATCGTCTCTTCGATGGTCCGGGCCTGGAACTCGCCCTGCCGGACAAACTCCGTCTCAAACAGGTCAGCGAACTTGAGGTACAGGCGGTCCAGGTCGCTGAGGGCCGCTTCGCCCAGGATCAAGGCCAGTTCCCTGGCTTCCTTGCCGCGAGCGTAGCAGGCAAACAGCTGGTTCAGGACATCGGCATGGTCCTCTCTGGTTTTGCCGCTGCCTATTCCTTTATCTTTTAAACGCGATAGGCTGGGTAGGACGTCAATCGGCGGATAGATGCCCTTGCGATGCAGTTCCCGGCTGAGAATAATCTGGCCCTCAGTGATGTAGCCGGTCAGGTCGGGAATGGGGTGGGTCTTGTCATCCTCAGGCATGGTCAGGATGGGAATCATGGTGATGGAACCTTTTTTCCCTTTTATCCTGCCGGCCCGCTCGTACATGGTGGCCAGGTCGGTATAGAGATAACCAGGGTAACCTCGACGCCCGGGGATCTCTTTCCTGGCCGCCGATATTTCCCGCAGGGCTTCGGCGTAAAAAGTCATGTCCACCAGGATAACCAGCACGTGCATATCCAGTTCAAAAGCCAGATACTCAGCACAGGTCAGAGCCAGGCGCGGGGTGGCAATTCTTTCAATGGCCGGCTCGTTGGCCAGGTTGAGAAACAGGACAGCTCTCTCCAGGGCCCCGGTGTTGCGGAAATCCTCGATGAAGAAATTGGCTTCCTCGAAGGTGATGCCCATGGCCGCAAAGACCACGGCGAATTTTTCTTCCTTGCCCAGGACCTTAGCCTGCCGGGCTATCTGGGCGGCTATCCGAGGATGCGGCAGGCCGCTGCCAGAAAAAATCGGCAGCTTCTGGCCGCGGACCAGCGGGTTCATCCCGTCGATGGCCGATATCCCGGTCTGGATGAATTCGGAAGGATAATCGCGGGCATCAGGGTTGATGGGGCTGCCGTTAATGTCCAACCGTCGGCGGGCGATAATCTGCGGCCCGCTATCCCGCGGCCGGCCGGAGCCATCAAACACCCGGCCGATGATTTCCTCGGAAACCGGCAGCTGCTGGGAACGACCCAGGAACCTGACCCGGGACTTATCGATGTCCAGGCCGACTGTTCCTTCAAACACCTGGACCACAGCCTGTTCGGTCGAGACTTCCAGCACCGTCCCGCGGCGCAGGTTGCCCCGGGAGTCTTCTATTTCCACCAGCTCGTTGTATTTGACGTCGGCAATCTTCTCTACTATGACCAGGGGACCGACGATGTTAGAAACAGTTAAATATTCTTTGTGCATGCTACTCACCTTTTAAGCCTTAAGGGACTTAAACGAAGCGTCCACTTCTTTTTCCACCTGAAGCAGGGCTTCTTCATCCTCAGGCAGGTATTTCATCTTGGAAATCCGGTCGCGGACTTCCAGGGAAACGATGTCACTGAATTCCAGGCCCTCGTCCAGGGCCTGGTTGGCCCGGTGATGAAAATGCAGGATGGTGCGCAGCATTAAGTACTGTTTGCGCATTGAAGTGTAAGTATCCTGCGGATGGTAGGCGTTCTGGTGCAGGAAATCTTCCCTGATGGACCGGGCCGTTTCCAGAATCAGCCTTTCCTTGAAGGACAGGGATTCCAGGCCGATCAGCCTGGCAATTTCCTGGAGCTCGGCTTCCAGTTCCAGGAGTTTCATGGCTTCCTGGCTCAGCTCCACGAAATCTTCGGCCACCTTTTCAGCGAAATACTTTCTCAGCGACTCTCGGTAGAGTGAATAGCTCTGCAACCAGTTGATGGCCGGGAAGTGCCTCATGTTGGCCAGACGGTCATCCAGGGCCCAGAAGACTTTGACCACCTTCAGGGTGGCCTGGACCACTGGGTCGGACAGGTCGCCTCCGGGCGGGCTGACCGCCCCGATAACGCTCAGGGCCCCGATTCTCCCTTCCGAACCTGGACAGATAACCTTACCGGCCCGCTCATAGAATTCGGCCAGGCGGCTGGCTAAATAGGCCGGATAGCCTTCGTCGCCTGGCATTTCTTCCATCCGGCCGCCGATTTCTCTCAGGGCTTCAGCCCAGCGGGAGGAGGAGTCAGCCATCAAGGCCACCGAATAACCCATGTCGCGGAAATATTCGGCAATGGTCATCCCGGTGTAGATGGAAGCTTCCCTGGCCGCCACCGGCATGTTGGAAGTGTTGGCGATGATGACCGTCCTTTCCAGCAGCGGCCGCCCGGTGTTGGGGTCTTTAAGTTCTGGAAAGCTCAGCAGCAGGTCAGCCACTTCGTTGCCCCGTTCGCCGCAGGCCACGTAGACGATGATCTGGGCATCGGACCACTTGGCTAACTGGTGCTGGACAACGGTCTTGCCGCTGCCGAATGGCCCCGGGACACAAGCCGTTCCACCTTTGGCCAGGGGAAACAGGGTATCGAGTATTCTCTGGCCGGTAATCAACGGCTCAAAGGGCATCAGCCTTTCTTTGACCGGACGCTGTTTCCTGACCGGCCAGACCTGGAACAGATTCAGCTCCTTAAACTCGCCCGAGGCCTTCTTGATCCGGCAGATCACATCGGTTACCGGGAATTCGCCTTGTATGATTTCGACAATTTCCCCGTCGCCATTCTCCGGAACCATGATCCGGTGCTGGATGAGCGGCGTTTCCTGGACGTAGCCAAGGATATCCCCGGCCACAACTTTATCACCTTTCTTTTTTATCGGTTGAAAACTCCAGCGCTTCTCCCGGTTCAGGGCTGGGATCTCAATCCCCCGCGACACGTATTCCCCATGCCGCGCCCTGATCACGTCAAGCGGGCGCTGAATTCCGTCGTAAATCGAACCCAGCAAGCCCGGGCCCAGCTCCACCGACAGGGGCTTTTCGGTCAGGAAAACCGGTTCTCCCGGGCCCACTCCGGTTGTATCTTCATAAACCTGGATATAGGCCTGGTCGTTGTTGAGCTCGATGATTTCACCGATCAGGCCCAGGTGTCCCACCTTGACCATATCATACATCTTGGCCCCGAGACAATCGGAGGCTACCACCAGGGGACCGGCCACCCGGATAATCTTACCTTGTTTCATTTTCTTTCCTTCCTCTGGTAAAGAGTGCGTCCGAACCTATGGCTTTGATGGACAGCTCCCGCATCAGGTTTTCCACCGATTCGGAGCTGGCCCGGAAATCGGAAAAGCCAACACAGACCGGAGCAAATTTATGGCTTAATTCTGCCACCTCAGGTTTCAGGCTATCCAGCCAGGTTTCCTGGATGAGGCAGATAGCATACTTTTCCTGGACGACCTGAGCCAGCATGGTTCTGGCTTCTTCCGTGCTGGCCGGGGTCAGGACGGTCAGACCGAAGACCTTAAAGGGGGCGACGAAGTCCCGGTCGCCGAGTATGGCTATTTGGCCAAATTCAGACATAGGTCTGGCTTATCCTTTCTTTCAGGAATGAGACCGGAAGTTGCAGGAATTTTCCGGCCAGAACTATCCGGACCAGTTTCAGCTCATGCCGTCGGGCCAGGCCGTAGGCAAAGAGAGGTTCCGGTCCGAAGGTTATCTGCTTGGCCTGTCTCAGATAGGCCAGCGACAGGTTTTCCATCTCCCTTTCCAGACCGACCAGGCTTTCCCTAGAGGCCAAAAACTCGCTGGCTACCTTCCAGAGGTCGCCGTACCGGCCGGCCCGAATGGACTGATAAAATTCCTCATCAGAGGATTCATAATTTTCCAGGAATAGCTGTTTCTCCAGTGAGCCGCCGGGAAGAACATTATCTTCCAGCCGGCTGGCTGGAAGCTCCAGGTAGCGGCAGCGCAGGAAGAGCTTGAGGTTGGCCAGGTCCAGCCGCAGCCGGAAGTAGTTCCGGATGAAGAGGTTTCTGACCAGGTCCAGCTGACGGGTCATCTCGGCTGGATTTTCGCCGGCCAGATAGGCATGGTAAAGCTCTCTCTCCAGGAAGAGTTCCTCCAGGTTGAAGTCCAGGGCCATTCTTTCTTTAAGCAAAACCCGGTCCAGCTGGTCCGGATTGTTTACCAGGAGTAGATCCTCCCCGAACTTCCCGGCATCGGAAATTAACTCCAGAGCCCGGCCGGCCGTCTCGGCCTCGGTCGCTTCCCGGAAAACCTGGTATGGAATTAGATAGTTTTCCAGGGCCCGGACGCGTCCGACGGCAAAGGCGTAATCCAGAGAAGTCACCTTGTTGGTCATCTTAAATTTTCAGCCACTCCAGGACGTCGTTCTCCACGGCCTGGGTCAGCTCTTCCAGGAGCCTGTCGGAAGACAGGCTTTCCTGCCTGACCCCATCGCGAGAGATAATTTCTTTTTTCAGCCTGGCCTTTTTCAGCTCTTCTTTCTGCAGGGCCACCGCCAGGACCCTGTTGATCAGAGCCCGCCTGGTTTTCAACAGCTCCATCCTCTTCTGCAGCTGGGCCTGGGTGACAATCCGGCTGGCTTCCAGCCTGGCTTCAACCTCGGCCTGGCGCAGGAGCGTCTCGGCTTGCTCCCGGGCTTTCTGGCCAGCTTCTTTCTTTATCCGCTCTGCTTTCTCCCGGGCTTCAGCCAGAATTTTTTCTGCTTCCTGCCGGGCGTCCAGTTCGATTTTTTCCAGTATTTTTTCCAGGCTCATCTTGTCTCCGGCCGCGATTAAAGTTTAATGCCGTTAAGAATCAGGACCGTGGCCAGCAGGCCCAGAACAGCATAGGTTTCAACCAGGGCGGCCAGGACCATGGGCTTGGTCATTTCCTTGGGTTGCTTGGCCACCATGTAGATGCCGGCGGCGCAGACCTTGCCCTGGTGAACTCCGGACACCAGCCCGGCCAAGGCCACCGGGAAGCAGGCAAACATGATCTGCAGCCCCTGCTGGACCGTGGGTGCCAGGGCCGTTCCGCCTATCAGTCCCAGCTTCAACATCACCAGAAAGCCGCTTAAAAATCCGTAGATGCCCTGCGTCCCGGGCAGGGCAGACAGCAGCAGCATCGAACCGAACTTCGACGGGTCTTCGCTCATCACGCCCGAAGCTGCCTGCCCGGCCAAGCCGACTCCGATAGCCGAACCAATCCCGGCCAGGAAAACAGCCAGGGCTCCACCCAGGATAGCCAGTGTTAAGCCTAAGCTCATATTTTTCCTCCTGTTAGAGTCCCGGATGATAAATCTATCATCTTATGAACTCCACGTATTTGCTTTCCAATTTCAGGGGCTTGAATGGTTTCCCCCCGGACTGGTAGAAACGGGTAAAAAACTCCACAAACTGCAACCTCATAGAATGGACGAAGGCCCCCAAGAAACCGATCCCCAGGTTAAAAAGATGCCCGCCGATGAACACCAGGATGGCTGCCAGCCAGCCCACATAGGGAATTTTCCAGACAATCTGGAAAAGGTTATTGACCACCATGGCGATGACCCCGGTGGATAAACCCAGGGCCAGGATACGGGAATAAGAAAGGGTATCGGCCAGGTAACCGGAAATTCCATAAAGGGCGTAGAGACCGCTGAAAAAGCGGGCCAGGGGATTTCTCGACTTAGAAGAGAAGAAAACTATCCCGGCCGCACCGGTCAAAGCCAAAATCCCAAAAACCGGCTTTTTGAGTAAGAGGTATCCAACGAGTGACGGCAGAAGCAACAACCAGCCGCCCTTAACGGCCACGGCTCCGGCCCTGTTTCCGCTGCGATATTCGCGGACCAGGCTGAGAAAAGTGGAGAGCATCACCTGGATAAACCCCAGAATCAGGGCCAGAATCATGAAAGGAATCGGGTCCTTCAGGGGATCGATAAGCTGCAGCGATTTTATCGGAAAGCCGAACCAGCCGCCAACCAGCGTTCCCAGGATAACGTTAGAGATCCCCAGGTAAACTAAAAGGCGCAAGAACAGCTCGGTCCCACCTTTAGGCCGGGCCAGCTTCAGGTAAAGCAGGCTCAGCAGGGTCACCACCAGGCCGTAGCCGGCCTCGCTGACACACAGTCCGACAAAAACAAAGAAAAACGGCGCCAGGAAAATTGTCGGTTCGATGGCCCGCTGTTGCGGCAAGCCGTAGAGGCCGGTAATCACCTCGAACGGTCTGACAATTTCAGGATTTTCCAGTATAACCGGAGCCTCTGCCATTTCTTCCGGCTTCGGCTCTCTTATATTTAAATAAATGTGTTCAGAATAATTTTTAACCCTGGCGGCAAAGCTTTCGGCCTCGGCTCCTGGAATCCAGCCCAGAAGGCAGCAGGTTTTCTCAGTCAATCCGGCCAGGCCGGCCCCGGCCAGTCTTTCCCTTTCACTCAGCAGAACATCATGCACGGCCATCAGGGCCGGGCGATGAACAGCGAATCCGGCCATATCCTTTTCCAGCTGCTGGGCCAACCGTAGCTTCTCTTCCCTCTTTTGCTGTAGCTCGACCAGAATATCGGCCAGTCTTTCTTCTCCCTTTATCCGGACAAGATAATGCGCCAGAGAGATGTAAACCGTCTTGATTTCTGAAAAGACCCGGTCCACCTCGTCGCGGGCTGTCTGGTGATTGAGCAGGAGAATGAACACACGGCTTTTCTCTTCTCTGACCACAAACACCTCAGCCGGCAACTCCCGGGTCTGTTCCTGAATAAGACTGAGGTCCTGGGGCTGAATCTGAATGAACTGAACCTGGCAGGATTCCAGGCCGGTCAGTTCCCGGAGGGGAACCGGCAGGGCAGACAAGGGCCTCAGGAATTCCCACTCCCTTTCCAGCTGCTTGGCCTCCTGCAGCAACTCGTTGCGCCGGGCTTCCAGCCGTTCGTAATCTTCAACCACTTTCTGGTAGCCGAAATCCAGCAGTGCCTTTCTCAGACCGGCCGAGTATTTCGGTTTTTCTGCCAGAATCCGATTCAGGCCCTTCTGTTCCTCTGAAGGCGGCAAGTTCTGCAGAAGCCGGCCGATGCGGGCCAGCCAGCGCTCATATTCCGAGGGGTCGGTTTCTGTCGGCCTTAGCTCCAGCTCCTCATAAGGAACCGGGTCCAGCTGGGCCACTCCCAGTTCCTGAAGATGGGAGAGAAATCCGTCCAGCTCTTCTGCCGGCAGCAGGATTTCAAATCTCTTAACGCGGGCGATGGCCATGGCTAAACTTTCCTGGACTCCATGATCTCCTGCAGTCTGGCCACGGTTTTCTCCACCGCCTGCTGGAAGCTGGCTTCAGCTTGCCTCAGGATTTCGGCTTTCTCGGCTTCAGTCTGCCGGCTGATGCTTTCGGCTTCAGCTCGGGCTTTTTCAATTATCTCCTTCTTCAACTTTTCCGCCTGTTGCCGGGCTTCGGCCAGAATCTTTTTTCGCAGTTCCTCGGCTTCATCCGCCGCCTGCCTGACCAGTTCGGGCGCAGTCCGGGTGCGGGTTTCCTCGATCAGCTGCCGGGCCCTTTCCTCCGCCTGCCTCACCTGCTGCAGGGCCTGCCCGGCTTCCATTCCTATCTGGTCCGTTGTTTTTAATTCTTTTTCAGTCATTGGCAACTTCCGCTTTTAGTTTCAAAAAACATATTATATCCGAATTACCTGCTCTGTTAACCTTTTCGGTCCTGATTTTTGGCCGGGCCGGATGGCCGGCTTCTGCTCAGGCCATAATCTCTTTATAGAGGTAAAAAGCCTTATCGGGCAGATCTTTCTTCTGCCAGGTCTTAATTAGCCGGAATATTCTCGAAGCCGGCTCCACCGGGGGCAGGTTGAACACCAGAAAAGCGCCAGCTTCCTCCAGCTCTTTTAGGAAGGCATAAGGCAGGCTGCGGTCCACATGGACCACCAGGCGGCCTTTGTTCTTTATAATGTTTTTCATAATGTCCAGGATCATAATCTCGGACTCTTCAGTAATAGCCTTGCTGGAAAGGTGAATCCAGCAATTCTTTAGACCGATAGAGGCCAGGTTTTCTTCCGGCTTTTGATGATGGTAATAAACAAGGGTTGAGCGGGAGTGGGAAACTTCCTCAGCCAGCCGGCCGAGCTGGTCCAGCGGTCGGGCCCGGTCTCGCCCTGATATAAATATGGAATCGAAGAGTTCCACGTTAGAAAAAAGGTCAGAACTATCCTCAAGCTGGCCCTGGATAAAATACCTAAGCCGGCAGCCTCCCGAGCTTAAGGTCAGGGACAGCTGGCTCAAAACCTGAAAGTCTGGTCGGGCGGTATCAGAGGTATAAAAGGAGAAGACAAAAGCGGACAGTCGCTCCAGGTCAGCCGGGGCTAGCTTCCCGGTATCAAGCAGGGCAATTTTCAACTTCCGGGCTGCGGCTTTCTCCAATAGCTGTTCCAGCTCGGTTAAATCATAAAGGTCGTCCCGGAGTATGAAGCGGCTGCCCTTTTCCAGGGTTTGCAGTTGTCGTTCTAGATTATCCAGGGTCATTGAAATAAAACTTAACATCTAAGGCTGGTTATGTCAATCAGGCCAAGGGGCCCACCCTGGTCACAATATGATGAGAATTTGAGGTTCGTCCGGGGTTGGCGTCGCCCCCAGCCCTGGCCAAGAAATTCATCCCCAGAAAAAAATATGATTACCTACCGGGACCAGAAATGGGCAAAACTTACCTTATGCCATAACCTATGATCAGGAGAAACTGGCGACTGCGCACCGTCACCGGTCTTCCATCATTAGCCAGCATCGGTCCCCGGTACAGGTCCGGCAGCCCGAGCTCGTAACGGCATTCTACTGACACTATTCTCTTAAAGATTCCCGCATCCAACCCCAGCCCCAGGACCAAGGCCAGGTCAGTTTTTCGGGTCAGGCTTTTGAGGTCGGCTTCCAGCACCTTTTCCCGGACCTGGCTGGCTTCTGGCTGGTAGAAAACCTGGCAGCGATTAGAAAGAATATAAGAAAAGTCCGCCCCAACCAGGAAATAGGGTCGCGACCCTTTCCAGAAATGGGTCTTAAGGAGCAGCAGACAGGAAATCTCTTTTAGCTGAAACTCATAAAAGTAAGAATCAAAAAAGCCAGTGTCCACCCGGTGTTGGCTGCCGGTTTCCTTATAGAGAGTCTCCAATCCGAGTTCCAGCACCCGGGACAGGGAAAATTCCAGACCCAGTCCGCCAAAAAAGGAAAACCGGTTGTCCTTAAAAGGGCTCGGGCTGCTGCCGCCGCTATTATCAACCGGGTAGATTTCCGGGTGAGGAACTGGCCAGGGCCGGGAAAAACTGGAAAACACCGGCCCGATGATTCTCTTGAATTCTATTGCCTGAAGCGGCCAGGCTAAATTAATAAGAATAATTAAAACCAGGCCCACTTTTTTCATTCCGGTCCTCCTACTGAAAGCAGGGATAAGAAATTTTCCTACCTTATTAAAATATAATGGCTTGGGGACGGCAAAGCAATATCCACCGATGCGCCGGGTGAAAGCGGCCCGAACAGGCTTGGCTTGAGCCTGTAGCGAAAACGGCTGGCAAATCTAACTTCCTTTCCCCGGTTGAGCCCGAGCCGGCCCTGGGGTATGATTAAAGCAGTCAGGACTTGAAGATGACTAATAATAAGGTTAACAAAAGACCTTTTTCGGAGAAAAAGAAGAAGGACCGCTGCCTGGTTCTTTTTTCAGGCGGGATTGATTCGACCACTGCCCTGTTCTGGGCTTTAAGGAAATATAAGAAGGTTGAGCCGGTTATCTTTGATTACGGCCAGAGGCACCGGGTGGAAATAAAAATGGCCCGGAAGACCTGCGCCCGGCTCGGCCTGGAACCAAAATTTATCAAAATTGACCTGCGCCAGGTGGGTGGCTCAGCCCTGACCGATAAAAGAATTGAAGTGCCTGAGTTTAGGAAGATAGAAGAGATTAAAGAAGGCTTGCCGGCAACCTATGTTCCCTTCCGCAACGGTATCTTTCTGGCCATCGCCGCCGCCCTGGCCGAAAGCCTGGGAATCAGGGATATTATCTGCGGCTTTAACGTCATTGACTCGCCCCATTATCCGGACACCACGGCCACTTTTGTTCGGGCCATGAACCGGGCTGTTAACGAAGGGACTGGAGCGAAATTCAGTCGGAAAAAATTCAGGATACTGGCTCCTTTCCTTAAATTGAAGAAAGCTGGGATCATTAGGCAGGGACTGAAGCTTGGAGCCGACTATTCCTATTCTGTAAGCTGTTATTCGGGAAATGAAATCCCTTGCGGCCGTTGCTCGGCCTGCCTGCTCCGGCAGCAGGCCTGGAAAGAAGCCGGACAGGAAGACCATCTTCTGCTTCGCCTCAAA